>CAYZLE010000142.1:0-4308 GCA_964479305.1 uncultured Gammaproteobacteria bacterium
GTAGCGGTTTTATTTCTTTAGCAGGTTCAGTTGTTTGCACTTCATCAGAAGCTGTTTGAAGCTTGTCTGGTGTTGATTCAGTATGTGTTGTTTCTATAGCCGGGCTGATTGGGCTGGTTGGATTGGGAGCTTGATACTCGGAGGGAGCGCTCTCAGCTATCGTATTCTCTACTGGCTCATCGACTTCAATGGCTGTAGCTTCTTGTTGAACGTGCGCAATATCTTTTCTTAATTTCCATTGCGGAATATTAAGAGCTTTAAGATACTGCGCTCGTTTTTGTTCATTCATTAAATAGCATTACCACTTTTTTGCGGATGTATTTTCTTGCTTGCCCCTACTTCCATTTTATTAAGCGCATTTAAGTAGGCTTTAGCTGAAGCAACCACAATGTCAGTGTCGGCACCATGGCCGTTTACTATGCTGTCTTTATAGCTAAGACGAACACTTACTTCACCTTGTGCATCTGTGCCGCTAGTGATGTTGTTAACTGAGTATAGTTCTAACTCTGCTCCACTCTTAACAACGCTTTCAATGGCTGTATAAACAGCGTCAACTTGTCCGCCGCCTTCGCCTTGGGCTTCAACTTCTTTGCCGTCTACAAGCAATGTTAATTTTGCATGTGGTGGCGTAGTGCTTGATACACCTACTTCAATATGACTTAAGGCAAATTTGTCTTCTTCGTCAAAGTTTGCTGAGTCTGTTGAAATGGCAATTAAGTCTTCATCAAAAATTTCGTGCTTTTTATCAGCCAAGTCTTTAAAACGACTAAATACTTCGTTTAATACGTCTGCTGAATCTAACTCAACACCTAATTCTTGTAAGCGTGTTTTTACAGCATTACGACCTGAGTGTTTGCCTAGTACTAACTTGTTATTGTCTAAGCCAATATCTTGCGCGCGCATAATTTCGTATGTTTCACGGTTTTTAATCACGCCATCTTGGTGAATGCCCGACTCATGTGCAAAAGCATTTGCACCCACAACCGCTTTGTTTGGCTGCACTTGAAAACCAGTAATGCTACTGACTAAACGAGAGCAGTTCATAATTTGCGTGGTGTCGATATTCGTTTCTACATCGAACATATCTGCGCGTGTACGTACCGCCATTACCACTTCTTCTAATGAAGCGTTACCTGCACGTTCACCTAAACCGTTAATGGTACATTCAACTTGGCGAGCACCTGCTTGAACTGCCGCTAAAGAGTTCGCTACCGATAAGCCTAAATCATCGTGGCAATGTACTGAGAAAATAGCTTTGTCTGAGTTAGGTGTGCGCTCCATTACTGAGCTAACAATATTAGCAAACTGATTCGGTAGGTTATAACCCACGGTATCAGGTAAGTTAATGGTTGTTGCACCGGCTTTAATTACTGCTTCGGTAATACGTGCCATGAAGTCAATTTCAGAACGACCCGCATCTTCTAAAGAAAATTCAATGTCGTTAGTGTATTTGCTAGCTTGCTTAACTGCTTTTACCGCGGCTTCAACAACTTGGTCTGGGTGCATTTGCAATTTCTTTTCCATATGAATAGGAGAAGTTGCGATAAATGTGTGAATACGTGGACGAGCTGCATGTTTGACTGCTTCACCACAACGCTCAATGTCACCCGGTACTGAACGAGCTAGACCTGCTACAGTTGATTCTTTAACGGTTTGAGCAACCGCTTTAACTGATTCGAAATCGCCTGGGCTAGCCGCTGGGAAACCAGCTTCCATTACGTCTACGCGTAAAAGCTCTAATGCTTTGGCAATTTGAATTTTGTCTTCTTTTGTCATCGACGCGCCTGGGCTTTGTTCGCCATCGCGCATCGTTGTATCAAATATTACTAATTTTTCTTTTGTCATGTCCTACTCCAGCAAGAACTGTTTATATGTAAGTTCTTGATATATATTCATTTTATAGTTTATTACGGTTTGGCCGCCTCGCCAGGCATATCAGTTCTCCTAGCGGAGAAGGATAAGAGTAAGAAGTGATAATAGACCGCACACGCGAAAACTAGCTGTAGCAGCTAAGAATCGTTTGTTTGTTGTGTGTGCCTTGATATTCATACCTAAACTATATAACTAATTAAGCCAATTTCCAATAAATTTTATTGTTTTGAGCGCTTTTTAATTTTACGCATTACATTCGTTCCTATGCCACTTAGCATGTAGGCAAAAGATGCCACAAAAATCACCACTGGTGGATCGTATGCTACTAATACAAAGATGAACACAACCGCCAATAAAGCGGTAAAGGGAACGCGTTGCTTCATGTTAATGGTTTTAAAACTGTTGTATTTAAAATTGCTCACCATTAATAAGCCAACAATTACGATAAGTGCGCAGGCTACATAGGCAATATCTTTACCTTGTACCGCTAGCTCATTACAAAACCATATAAAGCCGGCTATAACTGCCGCAGAAGCTGGACTGGGTAAGCCCACAAAAAAGGCTTTATCAACCTGCCCTGACTGTACATTGAAACGTGCCAGCCTTAATGCGGCACACGCCATATAAATGAAAGCAGCTAACCAGCCAATTTTAGACCAGTGCCAGCCAAAATCTCGCATAGGCAGTAAAGCCCATTCGTACATCACCATAGAAGGCGCCACACCGAAAGAGACTAAGTCTGCCAAGCTATCGTATTGTTCACCAAACTCACTTTGGGTATTGGTTAAACGCGCCACTCTGCCATCTAAGCCGTCCATAACCATGGCGATAAAAATCGCGATAGCGGCAGCTTCGAAGCGGTCTTGCGTTGCAGCAATAATGGCATAAAAACCAGCGAATAATGCAGCAGTAGTAATTAGGTTGGGCAAAAGGTAAATACCTTTCCCTGGCTTCAAGTTATCGGGTGTTTGATTTGTCATGACCGAATTATAACGTGTTTATTTACATAACGATTAAAAAGGGAATAAAAAAATGCTGCGGTTCATTAAATAGGCTAATAGATATTAGGCTATAAATGAAACCGCAGCATTTCTAAGACTATTTAAACCGGCTTAAGCACAATGGCTGCCGGTGTAAATTAGTTTTTATCTTTATCGATAATTTTCTCAGCCGTAATCCAAGGCATCATTTCACGAAGTTGAGCACCTACTTTCTCAATACCGTGTGCCGCGTTGTTACGACGGTAAGCAGTCATTGATGGGTAGTTAGTTGCGCCTTCAGCGATGAACATTTTTGCATACTCACCGTTTTGAATACGCTTAAGTGCATTACGCATAGCAGCACGAGACTCATCGTTAATTACTTCTGGGCCTGTTACGTACTCGCCGTACTCAGCGTTGTTTGAAATTGAGTAGTTCATATCTGCAATACCGCCTTGGTACATTAGATCAACGATTAATTTAAGCTCGTGTAAACACTCGAAGTAAGCCATTTCTGGCGCGTAACCCGCTTCTGTCAGTGTGTCGAAACCTGCTTTAACTAGTTCTACTGCACCACCACAAAGTACTGCTTGCTCACCAAATAAGTCAGTTTCAGTTTCATCTTTAAATGTTGTTTCGATGATACCTGTACGACCACCACCAACACCAGAAGCGTAAGATAGAGCTAAGTCTTTAGCTTTACCAGAAGCGTCTTGGAATACAGCGATTAAATCAGGAATACCACCGCCGTTAACGAATTCGCTACGTACTGTGTGACCTGGAGCTTTAGGTGCAATCATGATTACATCTAAATCAGCGCGAGGAACAACTTGGTTATAGTGAATAGCAAAACCGTGAGCAAAAGCTAATGTTGCGCCTTTTTTAATGTTTGGCTCAATAACTTCTTTGTATAACTGACCTTGGAACTCATCAGGAGTAAGAATCATAACAACATCAGCAGATGCAACCGCTGCAGGTACTTCTGTTACTTTTAAACCGTGAGCTTCAGCTTTAGCTACTGAAGAAGAACCAGCACGTAAACCAACAGTTACGTCTACACCAGAGTCCATTAAGTTACATGCGTGAGCATGGCCTTGTGAACCGTAACCAATGATTGAAACTTTTTTACCTTTAATGATCGATAGATCACAATCTTTATCGTAATAAACTTGCATGATGTTTCTCCTCAGAAAGCATGTTTGAATTAATTTGTGAGCGCGATTATAAAGAAAGACTTCTGTTGCGTAAAATGATATATTTGCAACACACTATTTCATTAAATGAAACATTAAAGCGTATTACTATGGACTCGAGATCACTAGAACTCTTCTTGCACCTATCTAACAGCCTACACTTTGGCCAAACCAGTCAGGCGCTACACGTTAGCCCATCTGCGCTGACACGCACTATTCAGCAATTAGAAGAGAAGCTTGGTACGACATTATTTGACCGTGAC
>CAYZLE010000143.1:0-4305 GCA_964479305.1 uncultured Gammaproteobacteria bacterium
GCCTGGTTGTTTGAGCTGGTAGATTCTACTTATTCGGCTTTCCACTCCTGTGAAATCAAAACCTTACCTTTCTGTTTAATTAAACCTTTAAAGCTTGAGTTTTTTGGTATTTCGCCTACACCTTCTGGTGTGCCGCTTAAAATAATATCGCCATCTTCTAAGCTCATAAAATCACTAAGGCTAGTGAGTATTTCCTCTGGTCCAAATATCATCTGTTCAATATTACCTTGCTGTACCAAGGCGTCGTTTATATAAAGCTCTACTGAAAGTCCATCAGTTGAGTCTAATTCTACAAATTCACTCACAAGCGCTGAGCCATCGAAAGCTTTCGAACGTTCCCAAGGCAGGCCTTTGTTTTTAAGCTTAGCTTGTTTTTCACGTTTGGTTAAATCTAAACCGAAAGCTACAGCAGCATAGTTATTGTCTTTTATTAAAAAGGCAATTTCGGCTTCGTAGTGTATAGGTTCATCTCTGTGGGCCACCAATGTGTTGGTTAAGGCAGAGTTTGGTTTTAAAAAGAAGCCTGCTTCACTCGGTAGATCATTACCCAGTTCTTTAGCATGGGCAGCGTAGTTTCTAGCGACACAAATGATTTTTGAAGGTGTGTAATTTTGACCTTTGTAATTAATGGCATAAAGCATAGTAAAAACGTACCTCGAATATTTTAAACAAAAAACCCAGCATTAAGCTGGGTTTAAATTTGATGACTTTAAAAGCATGCCCCAATATTAGCTCAGAGCTTTTTTAAGCCTAAGTAAAGCATCTTCTAATATTGAGTCAGCTGTGGCAAAAGATAAGCGCATATGGCCTGGTAGGCCAAATGCTGAACCAGGAACAATAGCCAAGCCTACTTTATCAATTAAATATGAAGCTAGCTCCATATCGTTATTAACACCATCTAGCTTCTCTATAGCTTTATGGAAGCTTGGGAATAAGTAAAAAGTACCGTCACCATTAATGCACTCAATACCGTCAATTGAGTTTAAGCCTGCAAATAATAAGTCGTGACGACGTTTAAATGCCGTTAGCATATCTTTAATGCAGTCATTACCGCCGCGAAGAGCTGCTTCAGCCGCATCTTGCGAAATAGATGTAGGGTTAGAAGTACTTTGAGACTGTACTTTCTTCATCGCTTTAATTAAGTCAGCAGGACCCGCTGCATAACCAATTCTCCAGCCAGTCATCGCGTAGGCTTTAGATACACCGTTTAAAACGATAGTTTGGTCATATAACTCTGGGCAAGCATTCAGAATGTTACAGAATGGCTCATCAGCCCACATGATGTGTTCGTACATATCATCTGTCGCAATCACAATGTTTGGGTGCTTCTTAAGTACTTTACCTAATGCGGCTAGCTCAGCCTTAGTATAAGCAGTACCTGCTGGATTAGATGGGCTGTTAAGCACGAATAATTTAGTTTTTGGTGTAATCGCCGCTTCAAGTTGTTCAGCAGTAATTTTGAATCGTTGCGATTGATCACCTTGAACGATTACTGGCACGGCATCAGACAACAAGCACATATCTGGATATGAAACCCAATATGGAGCAGGGATGATTACTTCGTCACCAGGGTTAAGTAAGGCTTGAGACAAGTTAAAGAAGCTTTGCTTCCCGCCTACCGAAACTAATACCTGTTCAGGCTTATAGTCTAAGCCGTTATCAGATTTAAACTTTTCGATAATCGCTTGTTTTAAGCTAGCCGTGCCATCTACAGGCGTATATTTGGTATGACCGTTTTTAATGCTATCAATGCCAGCTTGCTTAATGTGCTCTGGTGTATCGAAATCAGGCTCGCCTGCGCCCAAGCCAATAATATCTTTACCTTCCGCTTTTAGTTCTGCAACTAAACCTGTTAGTGCAACAGTTGGTGATGGTTTTACATTATTAACACGATTTGACAGCTTGATAGACAAGGGAAACTCCACATTTAAAAACGAAAAAATTACTTAGATCCAAAAATTCTGGGCTAAATTCATTGTGAATAGCAAGAATAGGTGGTCTGTATTAAAAAAAAGCACGCTATAATACAAGATTGCCCCAAAGTTTCCCAGTGATATTTATGTCTAAAGCCTTTGAATTACATACCGATTATACTCCTGCAGGCGATCAGCCAAGTGCAATTGAAGGATTAATCGACGGCATTGACTCTGGCTTAGCCTCGCAAACTTTACTAGGTGTGACTGGTTCGGGTAAAACCTTTACCGTTGCTAACATTATTGAGAAGACACAGCGCCCCGCCATGATAATGGCACCTAATAAAACGCTAGCGGCTCAGTTGTATGGAGAAATGAAGTCATTTTTTCCTAATAATGCCGTTGAGTACTTTGTTTCTTACTACGACTACTATCAGCCAGAAGCTTACGTGCCGTCTTCTGACACCTTTATTGAAAAGGACTCTTCACTCAACGAACACATAGAACAAATGCGTCTGTCGGCCACTAAGGCTCTTATGGAGCGTAAAGACGTTATTGTTGTGGCAACAGTATCGGCTATTTATGGTTTAGGTGATCCTGAGTCGTATTTCAAAATGGTTTTGCATGTTGTGAGAGGTGATGAGCTTTCGCAGCGAACCCTTTTGCGTAGATTAGCCGAAATGCAATATTCACGAAACGATGCCATTTTAGAGCGTGGTAATTATCGCGTACGTGGTGAAGTTATTGATATTTACCCAGCAGACTCAGACCAAAATGCTATTCGTATAGAGCTGTTTGACGATGAAGTTGAAAATATCGCGATATTTGACCCGCTAACGGGTGAAGTACTGCAAAAGCTGCCTCGTGTTACCGTGTACCCAAAAACACAATACGTTACGCCGCGTGAAACCCTGCTTGAAATGATTGAGAAAGTAAAAGTAGAGCTAAAAGGCCGAGTTGAGCACTTTAGATCTGTAGATAAGTTAGTAGAAGCGCAACGAATTGAACAGCGAACCTTGTTTGATATAGAAATGATTCAAGAGCTAGGTTATTGCAGCGGTATTGAAAACTACTCGCGTTATTTGTCGGGCAGAGAGCCGGGCAGTCCACCACCTTGCTTATTCGACTACTTGCCATCTGACGCTCTATTATTTTTAGATGAGAGTCACGTCACCATTCCACAAATTGGTGCTATGTATAAAGGCGACAGGGCGCGAAAAGAAAATTTAGTGGGTTATGGTTTCCGTTTGTTATCTGCTTTAGATAACAGACCTTTAATGTTTGATGAGTTTGAGCGAATCATGCCGCAAAGCATATTCGTATCTGCAACGCCTTCAGTTTATGAAGCAGAAAACGCTGGTGCTATTGTTGAGCAGGTTGTTCGTCCAACAGGCTTGGTTGACCCAGTGGTTGAAGTAAGGCCAGTAGCCACTCAAGTTGATGACTTAATGTCTGAAATCAATCTGCGTCTTAAAGTGAACGAACGTGTTTTAGTGACGACCTTAACTAAAAAAATGTCGGAAGATTTAACCGAGTACCTAACAGAGCATGACTTTAAAGTGCGTTACCTGCATTCAGATATTGATACCGTTGAACGCGTAGAAATTATTCGCGATCTTAGACTAGGGGTGTTTGATGTTTTGATTGGTATTAACTTATTAAGAGAAGGCTTAGATATGCCGGAAGTATCATTAGTGGCAATACTAGATGCTGATAAAGAAGGTTTCTTACGTTCTGAGCGTTCTTTAATACAAACCATTGGCCGAGCTGCGCGTAATGTAAATGGCAAAGCTATTTTATATGGCGACAAAATTACTGGTTCGATGAATAAGGCCATTACTGAAACAGAGCGTCGTCGCGAAAAACAAATGGCGCATAATGAAAAACATGGCATTACGCCCGCGAGTGTTGAGCGTTCTATTGATGATATTTTAGAGGGCGCAATTATTCCGGGTAAAGGAAAATCTAGAACTCGAAAAGTAGCGGAAGCAGGTGCTCAATATAATGTCGATGAAGTTCTAACGCCAGACCAAGCCGCTAAGAAAATTAAACAGCTAGAAAAAGAAATGATCGAACACGCTAAGAATTTAGAGTTTGAAGAAGCCGCTAATTTACGAGACGTGATTAAAAAAGTTAAAGAGCAAGTTTTTTAGTTTTTAATTTCTTTCTAGTGTAATGAAGTGATGTCCATCTCTTTATTTTTATCTGATTGTTCACTATAAGTTGCTAGCTTGTTGATTAAATATCTTCATAGATATAGACTGGTTTTTTTAACTAAGCTGGTTAAGTCATGTTTTTGAGTAATATTAAATCTATTCTTTTGTCTCTCACTTTAATAAGTTTATTAACGGCATGTGGCGGAGGAGGCGGCGGGGGTAGCTCAGCACCAACA
>CAYZLE010000144.1:0-4210 GCA_964479305.1 uncultured Gammaproteobacteria bacterium
GTTTAGTTCCTCAAGAAGTACCGGCTGATTTACCTAAGCAATAAAAAGCTTCTTGTAAAAGCAAATTAGTCGATGTGGTGAAATTGGTAGACACGCTACCTTGAGGGGGTAGTGCTTCACGGCGTGCCGGTTCGACTCCGGCCATCGACACCATAAATGTAAAAGGGATGCCAATGGCATCCCTTTTTTATTGCTTGTTGTTTTTATAGAGCATGGCCTAATTCACTAGTAGCTCATAATCGAAAGTGAAGTTAGCAGTATTGCCCGTTTCAGAACAGTTCATAGTGCCTTGTGGGCTAACACGTATATGGGTAACGCTTGCATCAGCTCCGTTTGCTCCTGGACTAGGTGTGTAAGCAAAACTTATAGCATTGTCGTTGGAAAACTCAATGTTATCTGTAAGGTCGGCAAGGCTAACATATGAAAATGTTAGGCCACTAGTATCTGCGCCAGCCCCATCTGTAAATAAGAAAGGAGTTGGCGAAGTTAGAAATAGACTCATTTCTGGAGGGATAGCTGTTACAAGGCTTAGGCTATTATTGGTAACTGTGCCGGCACCATTATTGGTAATGTTCTGTGACATTCTTACAATTGACTCGCTAATGACCTTAGGATTGCTGGCTGCGTTGACGGGATCACTCGTTGTTAAGGCTGTATTAATAACATTAATGTTAGCTAAAGCACTAGTTTGGGTGCCTTGGGCAACAGTGGGTGCTTGGACAGGACAGCTACGACTCACAACGTTTATAGTGGCTGTATCAAATGTTTGATAGTTTGGCGTTCCAGGCCGTCGATATTGCACGGTTAGACCGCCATCGCAGCAACCTTCACCACCTATAATTTCAAGTTTATGAAAGCCAGCTGTTAAATTGATTGAGCCATCTAGTACATCAATAGAGGCCCAATTGAAAGCCCACCATAAATCTTCTGTCCAAAGCTCTTCTAAGGGAATGTCATCAATGTATAAGCCACCACCGGTACCATAGTCAGCCCCGTAACGAAAATCCCATATGCCTTCTTCACCAGGTAGTACTTCAAAAAAACTTTCAGAGAAAGCTATGAAGTTATTGTTTCGGTTAGGAGGTCCAAAAACGTTTTGGTTATTAACACCATTAAAGTTAGTAATAAAAGCACAACCATAGCCGGGTGTGTTCACCGGTGCAGCGTCAAAGGCTGCAATAGCTTCTGCCTTACTGTCTGGGTCTGTTGTAGCAGCTAATACACGGCGTGTATTAAACTTAATTCCAGGGTCAGTAAAAATTGCAGCTGAGCTGGCAGATGTGGTTTCAGCAGGGTTACCAACATAAAGGTAAATAAGGCGATTACTATTTGCGGCAATAGTAGGAAAGGTCACCCAAATAGTCGCGGTTTCTGCAACGCTATCCCAGGCGTCAATATAAAAATCTAAAGCTGTAAGATCATCGGTATCTAAAATTCTTAATTCTTGGCCCTCAGATGACCAAGTGTAGTCAGTATTAAAGCTGGTAGAAGTTAAATCTATTCGTACTTGATAACTAGTAAGGGTAGTTCCAGAATTTTCTGTAATTGTAACTTCAGTTCTATATGCCCAGTCACAATCAAACCATGCATTGGCAGTAGTGCTAAGCAAAAAGCTAGTAATGTAGCCAAGTACTATAAAAAATTCGCGCAAATTGTAATGTGTATTATTAATGGTATTAACTTTAAAAGTTTCTTTTTTACCATAATACAGCAAATTAACTTTGGTTTAAAATAGCCTTTACAGCTGACTTAGGCATGCGGTTTAGCTTTCAAGAATTGCGGTTATTTGTTTGCGTAGGCCTGCTTCATCCAGTTCTACTTGTGCCAACATTTCTTCTCTAGTGCCATGTTGAACAACTTGATCTGGTAAGCCTATATTGTGAAGCTGAACATTATGACTTGCTAGCACTTCGTTTACGGCGCTTCCTGCACCAGCAGGTAGTACATTCTCTTCAACTGTAATGATTGTGTTGTGAGTTTTAGCAATTTCCTCAAGGCAGGCAATATCTAAAGGCTTAACAAAACGCATATTAACGAGTGTGGCGTTTAATTCTTTCGCAATATTATCGCAAAACGGAACAAGTGCACCAAATGCAAGAATGGCAACTGATTTACCTTGGTGGCGAATGTCAGCTTTGCCAATTTCTAAAGTAGTTGTGTCTTCCGATTCTATACTTGCACCCGTGCCAGAACCGCGAGGGTAACGAACAGATGCCGGGCCTTTATATTCATAACCTGTATTCAGCATCTGGTAGCATTCACGTTCATCAGCTGGAGCCATAATCAGCATATTAGGTAAGCAGCGCATAAATGAATAGTCATAGGCGCCTGCATGAGTAGGGCCGTCTTGACCAACTAAGCCAGCACGATCTAATGCGAATAAAACATCTAAGTTTTGAATGGCAACATCATGCACAAGTTGGTCGTATGCACGTTGTAAAAAAGTAGAGTAAATAGCAACAACGGGTTTAGTATCTTCACAAGCCATACCAGCAGCAAGTGTTACAGCATGTTGTTCTGCAATACCTACATCGATATATTGTTTAGGGTAAGTTTTCGCAAACTCAACCATGCCTGAGCCTTCGCGCATTGCTGGGGTTATACCAATTAGTTTTTTGTCTTTAGCCGCGGTATCGCATAACCAGCGCCCAAAGATAGCAGAGTAAGTTGGTGTACTAGCTTTCTTGCTAGCGACAATACCGTCTATAGGGTTGAATACACCTACACCATGATATTTAACAGGTTCGGCTTCCGCTTTTGCATAACCCTTACCTTTTTTGGTAATGATATGTAATAAACGTGGGCCCTGATGTTGTTTTAGGTTTTGCAGTACTTCAACTAGGTCTAATATATTGTGGCCATCTACAGGACCAAAATAATTAACACCGAGCTCTTCAAATACGGCTGCTGGTGAAGCTATACCTTTCACGTATTCTTCTGCTTTTTTAGCAACTTCTTGTAGTGGGCTAGGGAGTACAGATTTACCACCTTCACGTAATTTTTTGTATAAGTCACCACTTAGCATTTTAGTCATTGAGCGGTTAAGCGCGCCTACATTAGGCGATATCGACATATTATTATCATTAAGCACAACCATCACATTAGCCTTAGTGTCGCCCATGTGGTTAAGCGCTTCGTAAGCCATGCCGCCAGTTAATGCCCCATCGCCGATAATGGCAATAGGGAGGCCATTCTTTTGTAAGATTTCGTTGGCCATAGCCATGCCAAGAGCAGCCGATAT
Organism: uncultured Gammaproteobacteria bacterium; assembly: GCA_964479305.1. Classification (GTDB taxonomy): domain Bacteria; phylum Pseudomonadota; class Gammaproteobacteria; order HTCC5015; family HTCC5015; genus JAHDBX01. The sequence continues at coordinate 3,242 of CAYZLE010000144.1, forward strand.
AGATGTACTAGAGTGGCCAACACCAAAGGCATCGTGCTCGCTTTCTTCGCGTTTAGGGAAGGGCGATAGTCCGCCTTGTTGTCGAATTGTGCGAATGCTATCGCGACGCCCCGTTAATATTTTATGTGGGTAGGCTTGATGGCCAACATCCCAAATGAGTTTGTCGTCTGGTGTGTTAAATACATAATGCAGTGCAATAGTGATTTCTACCGAGCCAAGGTTAGAAGCAAAATGACCACCCACCGATGATACTGATTCAATAATGTAATCGCGAAGCTCTTTGGCTAACTGAGGTAGTTGGCTTGTGCTTAATCGACGTAAATCATTAGGTGAATCAATGCTGTTTAGCAGGGCGTAGCTTGTATTATTTTCTTGGCTCATAGCGTAGGTATTGTAGTGATTAGCGCGTATTTTTTCGACTGTTTTGTGTAACTAAATAGTCTTTAGTGTTTACGTTGTACGATATAGTTCGCTAAATCACGTAAAAAATCGGCTTTATGGTCAAAGACATTTAAGCTTGTGGTTGCCTCTTCGTATAAAGCATTGGCTTTTTCTTGCGCTCCTTCTAAGCCTAGTAAAGTCACAAAGGTCGGTTTATTGAGAGCTATGTCGGCTCCTTGAGTCTTGCCTAAGGTAGCTGTGTCGGATGTTACGTCTAAAATATCGTCTTGAACTTGAAATGCTAAGCCAATGGCTTCCGCGTATTTTTCTAAAGCATTCTTTTGAGGTGTACTGCAGTTTTCTTCGCAGGCTATGGCCATTTTTACAGACGCAATAATTAACGCACCGGTTTTACGGTGGTGCATTTCGCTAAGTTCTGCAAGGGATAGAGTTGTGTCTGTTGCTAGGCAATCGATTGCTTGCCCGCCAACCATACCGGTAGCACCTGCGGCACTAGCGAGTATGCTGGTAATTTCGATTCGCGCTTTAGCGCTTAAAGATTCATCATTAGCAATGACTTCAAATGCA
>CAYZLE010000145.1:0-4207 GCA_964479305.1 uncultured Gammaproteobacteria bacterium
AGGAAAGTGTGTGATAGAAATAGGGCCAGAGCTATCAACCGAATAAGATTGATGTAAGCCTTGGTTAATTGCCATTTTCGCAATCACCGCAGCATCGTAAATGGAATAAGCTAAAGCTGCACTTGCAGCAAGAGCTGACGCAAAAGCACAGCCTGTACCGCGTGTGTTAGCTGTGTTTATTTTTGCGCTGCTTAACCAAAATGATTTATCTAAATTATAAAAGTAGTCTTGTACTAAATTTGAATCTTTATTTAAGTCTTTGCTTAAGTTTGGGCTATGCCCGCCTTTAATAACAACTGCGCCCGCACCCATTTTCACAAGTTTTTTTGCTGCAAGCTGAACATCATCACTGCTTTTAATTTTAATGCCTGTTAAGGCTTCAGCTTCTGGAATGTTTGGGGTTAATAAATCACACTGTGGTAACAGTTTTTCAATGAAGGTGTTATGTTCTTCCTCGCCCCAGAATTTATGTTTGCTTGTGCTACCCATAACAGGGTCAATAATTAAAGGTAGTTCAGTTTTTTTTGCGTAATCTGCAATGGCTTGCATTTGAAAACTGTTAGACAGTAAGCCAACTTTAATTGCTTTAATATCTAAAGACTTTAATGCGACTAATTGTTCTTCGAAAACAGCATTGCTAATTGGGTTTAGCGATATTAATTCTTGGCTGTTTTGTGCAGTGTTGGCGGTAATAACATTCACGCTGTGAACTTTAAATGCTTGCTGCACTCGCATATCCATAGCAATACCAGCCATGCCGGAATTGTCACTGCCGGAAAAGTTTAAAACGATTGGACGTGCCTTGTTATTACTAGTCATTATAGGTTCATGCTCGGCTATTTATCTTGATGCCAAAAAGGTGTGCCTAAAGTCGGTGTACTAGGCTTAGCTAGGTCACGTTCTTGCATGGCGCCGGCTTCATAGGCACCACGGCCAGCGACTAGTGCGTGATTAAAAGCTTGTGCCATTTTCACAGGGTCGTTGGCGAGTGCCACTGCAGTATTTAATAGTACGCCGTCGTAGCCCATTTCTAATGCTTGCGCAGCATGAGAAGGTAGGCCGATACCTGCGTCAACAATCAAAGTAATGTCTGGCATACGTTCCCGAATATTTTTTAATGCATAAGGGTTAAGCAAGCCTTTACCTGTGCCAATCGGTGAACCCCAGGGCATTAAAATTCGGCAGCCTGCTTCAGCTAGTTTTTGGCACAGTACAAGGTCGTCTGTACAGTAAGGGAAGACTTCAAAACCTTGCGAAATTAATTCTTTTGTTGCTTCTAATAAAGCGAAAGGATCAGGTTGCAAATTATATTCGTCACCAATGACTTCTAGTTTAATCCAGTTGGTGTTAAAAACTTCGCGCGCCATTTGCGCTGTAGTAATGGCTTCTTTAACAGAGTGACAACCTGCTGTGTTAGGCAATATGTTTAGGTCTAAGTCTTTAAGAATGTCCCAAAAGTCATTGCCACTTTCAGCATTGTTTTGTCGGCGTAAAGAAACCGTAACCACTTCTGAGCCAGAGCTTTTAATGGCGTCTTGCATGATGGCTGGTGAAGGATATAAAGCTGAGCCAATAAGTAATCTGCTTTCAATTTTTTTGTCGGCTAGTGTCCACATGGTTTAGCCACCTTGCATTGGAATCAATAGTTCTACTTCGTCATTAGCTTGAAGTAGGGTGCTGTTGTAATTTGATTTGGGAATAAAGTCTTCATTCACTGCAACAGCGAAACTTTGTGTTTCTATATTCCAGCTATCAATAGCTTGCTGTAGTGATAAATTTTCTTCAAGCGTTTTTGTTTCGCCATTTAATTTAATAGTGATCATTTTAGGCATTCATTTGAATTAAGTTTTCAAAAGGTGACTGATGAGCAGTGTTGTTAAGTTGCTCAAGTATTTCTTCACCTAATGCTGGTGCAAGTAAAAAACCATGACGATATAAGCCATTCACTTTGATTAAACCTTTCTCGCAATGTATTTGAGGCAAGTTATCATTTAAAGCAGGGCGGCAGTTTGTACTTGTTTCTACGACGCGCGCTTCTGCAAAGCCATCGTGCATACTGTAAACGGCAGATAGTAATTCTAGGCTTGAACGTACAGTAATCGGTCCCATGTCGTTGCTTTCTATTTGTGTGGCGCCAATAACATAAAGGTCATCGTAGCCTTTAGGTACCAGATACAAACGGTAACGCGGATGCATTAAACGTACTAAGCGTTTTATATTAACGTTTGGTGCTTGTAACCATATTAATTCACCGCGCACACCACGTAGTTCATTCCATTGCGATTTTGCTCCAAGGCCTCTGCAGTCTATGACGGTATCAAACTTATAGTCTTGCGCTTTTGTGCTAATGATTTGTGGTGTAACATTTGTTACTTCACTGTTTTCATACAGCTTAACTTTATTTTCAATAAGTTCGCGGGCTAATGCCTGCATAGTAAGTCTTGGGCAAAGCCATGCTTCTTCGTTTAAGTAGCTTGCTTGATTAAAGCGTTCAGCAAGCTCAGGTTCAAGCAGCTTTAATTGTGCTTGGTTTAAGGAGCGATATTGTTCTTCTGTTGGAGCTAATTTTTCTTTTACTAACTGGCTAAAATGTTGATGGTCAGGCAGGTCTTGCTGGTGAGAAACAATTAAACTGCCGTGTTCTTGATAGCCTATATCGCTTTTTATATTTTGAGCAATATTTTTCCATAGCTTTAGTGACTGCATGCCTAGTTCAAAAACAAGCATTTCGGCAGACTCTACTTCGCAGTAGGGCGTAAGCATACCCGCCGCAGTAAATGCAGCGGCTTCGCCTCTTGTATCTTCAGGTGTTATCGAGCCTTTATCAAAAAGACTGACTTGTATGCCAGCGCGTTGGCACTGCCATGCCAGTACGCGCCCCATAACACCTGCGCCTGCTATGCCGATGTGCATGGTTTAGCTTGTAGATTTTTTCACAATGTTAGCGTCGATATAAACTTCAGAACCTTGAGCTTTAAATTCAGCTGACTTTTGCTGCATGCCTTCTTGAATTTCTTTTTCTGAAGCGTAATCGCGAACTTCTTGGCTAATTTTCATTGAGCAGAATTTAGGTCCGCACATTGAACAGAAGTGAGCAACTTTTGCTGAGTCTTTCGGTAAAGTTTCATCGTGAAATTCACGTGCGCGCTCTGGGTCTAAGCCTAGGTTAAATTGATCTTCCCAACGGAATTCAAAACGCGCTTTCGATAACATGTCATCACGGTAACGAGCACCAGGGTGACCCTTAGCAATGTCAGCTGCGTGAGCGGCAATCTTATAAGTGATAATACCTTCTTTAACATCGTCGCGATTTGGTAAGCCTAAATGTTCTTTAGGTGTTACGTAGCAAAGCATTGCACAACCAAACCAACCGATCATGGCTGCGCCGATACCACTCGTAAAGTGATCATAACCTGGAGCAATGTCAGTAGTAAGTGGGCCTAAAGTGTAGAATGGTGCTTCGTCACAATGTTCTAGTTGCTTGTCCATGTTTTCTTTGATCATGTGCATAGGTACGTGACCCGGGCCTTCGATCATTGTTTGAATGTCATGCTTCCAAGCAATCTTTGTTAGCTCGCCTAATGTTTCTAGTTCGCCAAATTGAGCGGCATCGTTAGCATCGGCTAATGAGCCAGGGCGCAAACCATCACCTAAAGAAAAACTTACGTCATACGCTTTCATAATTTCGCAAATATCTTCAAAGTGAGTGTATAAGAAGTTTTCTTTGTGATGTGCAATACACCACTTAGCCATAATAGAACCACCGCGTGAAACAATACCTGTAACACGGTCAGCGGTTAAAGGCACGTAACGAAGAAGTACGCCAGCGTGAATAGTGAAGTAATCGACACCTTGTTCAGCTTGTTCTATTAGTGTGTCTCTGAATACTTCCCATGTTAAATCTTCAGCAACGCCGTTGACTTTTTCAAGTGCTTGGTAGATTGGCACGGTGCCAATTGGAACAGGGGAGTTACGCACGATGTAGTCACGCGTGCTATGAATATTTTTACCTGTTGAAAGATCCATTACTGTATCGCCACCCCAACGGGTAGACCATACGAGTTTTTCAACTTCTTCTTCAATACTTGAGGTTAGGGCTGAGTTACCGATATTGGCATTAATCTTAACTAAAAAGTTACGACCAATAATCATAGGCTCTAATTCAGTATGATTAATGTTGGCAGGAATAATCGCACGACCTTTAGCA
>CAYZLE010000146.1:0-4189 GCA_964479305.1 uncultured Gammaproteobacteria bacterium
CGAATATCTAAGTTTGTCGCTAGTTCAGTTAAACGAACATGCTCATTCATTTGCACAAGCTCTTTGTTAGCCATAATAGCCACTGCTCTGTACAAAGCTCCACTATCCAGTAATTGCCAAGATAGTTTGTGAGACAGCCAATGCGCTAAAGTCCCCTTACCTGAGCCCGAAGGGCCGTCTACAGCAATAACTGGTGCAGTATTTCGTGTTTGTGTTTCAGTCATTACTCTTTTCCTTTGTTCATTTCCATTTCTAAACCACAAGCCGACATAAGCTCAACATAGTTAGGAAATGATGTATTAATTGTTTCGGCATTCGTTACTGTTATTTCTTGCGAGCTTCTTAATGCCGCTAAAGAAAAGGCCATCGCAATTCGGTGGTCATGATGGCTATTAATTTCACCTGCTGAGAAAACATCTGCATTTGGATTACCTGGGATAATCATGCCATCAGGCGTCGCCTTAGCATCTACACCCAGTGTATTTAAACCATCAGCCATTACTTGTATGCGATCACTTTCTTTTACACGCAGCTCTTCAGCACCTGTTAATACTGTTTGCCCTTCAGCACAAGCTGCTGCAATAAAAATAGCTGGGAATTCATCGATAGCTAAAGGCACTAGGTCTTCTGGAATTTGAATACCTTTTAAGTCAGCCGACTTAATATGAATGTCTGCTATAGGCTCGCCACCCTGCTCGCTTTCATTTACCAAGGTAATATCACCGCCCATAAGGCGAATAATATTAATGACGCCAACACGCGTTGGATTCATACCCACATGTTTAATCACAACATCAGCATCACGACTGATTGACGCTGCAATAATTAAAAAAGTAGCTGATGAAATATCTGCTGGTACTTGTATATCGCGACCAGTAAGCACACGCTTCTCACCTAGTTCCACTCTATTGCCATCAACTGTCACATCAACACCAAAGCCTTTAAGCATTCGCTCTGTGTGATCACGAGTGGGAGCAGGTTCATAAACAACAGTATTACCTTTTGCATATAAGCCCGCTAACAATACTGAGGATTTAACTTGAGCACTTGCCATAGGTAGATGATATTCAATTGCCGACAAAGCATTCATACCCATGATATGTAGTGGTGGCCTGCCATTATCAGCAGTAGCAATCACAGCACCCATTTCTGCTAATGGGTCAGTTACACGCTTCATTGGTCTTTTAGATAAAGACACATCGCCCGTTAATTTTGTATCGAATATTTGCCCTGCAAACAAACCAGTTAGCAAGCGCATTGATGTACCTGAGTTACCTAAATAAACATCGCCTTCAGGTTTCTTCAAACCGTATAAACCTACTCCTTGAATAGTAATAGTTTTATCTTCGGCAATTTTAATATTTACACCCATTTGCTGAAAAGCTTTCAGGGTATTAAGGCTGTCTTCACCTTCTAGGAATCCACTTACTGTCGTTGTACCTTCAGCTATTGAGCCAAACATAATAGAACGATGCGAAATTGATTTGTCACCAGGTACGGTAATATTATTACCATTAAATTTAATAGATGGTTTTACGGTTAAGGTAAGCGACATATTATTTTTTTACTATATGAGTATCTCGAGCTTCTTTAGCTGACTCGAAAATTGTTTGAAGTTTGCTGGCATCGTTATTTTCGATTGCAGACTGAAGAATATTTAAATCTTTTTGATAGACCGACATCGCTTTAAGAATTGCATCACGGTTAGCTAAACAAATGTCGCGCCACATAACAGGGTCGCTAGAGGCAATGCGTGTAAAGTCTCTAAAACCACCTGCGGCATAGGTAAATATTTCACTTGCATCATCAAGACCAGCCAGCCCATCTACAAGACCAAAAGCGAGCATGTGTGGTAAATGACTTGTCATGGCCAATACATCGTCATGGTGATCAGCAGTCATCGTACTAACAATAGCACCAGCTTGCTTCCACATAGCGCTAACAGCTTCAAGCGCTTTTGGGTTCGTTGTATTTTCTACAGGCGTAAGAATCACTCGGTTATTCTCGTATAGCTCGGCAAATGCAGCACTCACACCACTATTTTCAGCACCGGCTATTGGGTGACCGGGAACAAAATTCTTTGGCACTTCACCCATTACTTCTTTAATATCGTTTAGCACACAAACTTTGGCACTACCCGCATCCGTTACGATAGTATCGTCGCCAATGTGATCTTTAATTGCTGCAAAAATAGCTTTCATGCTACCTACAGGCGTACAAATTAAAACAATATCACTACCGCTTACTGCACTTGCTATATCAAGATCGTAGGCATCAACAACACCTAAGTCTACAGCTTCTTTTAGGTGCGCCTCGTTACGGCTAGTTGCAATAATTTTTTTACAAGCACCCGCCTTCTTTAAGGCTAAAGCTAAAGAGCCACCAATTAAACCTGCGCCAACAATTGTTATTTGATTAAATTTCATTTTGCGAATAAGTTTTTATGTTTTGTCATTGAGGCAATAAAATGCTCGGTCTCAGCCTGCGTTCCAATACTAATACGAAGCGTAGTAGGAAGGTCATAAACAGCATTAGGCCTAACAATAACGCCGTCATGTAAAAATGCATTATTAATAGGCGCGGCATCCACACCAAAATCAATCGTTATGAAATTAGCCGCTGTTGGCAAGTACGATAAACCCAAAGCATCGCATGCAGCTTTAACTGCGCTTAACCCTTGTTTGTTCACTTCAATAGACTTAGCTAAATAATCAGCGTCATCTAACGCAGCAATAGCAGCTGCTTGCGCATACATATTTACATTAAATGGAGGTCGAATACGGTTCATTAAATTAGCTATTTCTGGCGACGACAAACCGTAACCCACTCTAAATGAAGCCAGGCCATAAGCTTTAGAAAAAGTACGCGTAACTACTAAATTAGGAAACTGATTAACCCAAGCAGAACCGTTAGGGTAATCGTCTGCAATAGAGGCAGCATAATCAAAATAGGCCTCATCTAAAACAACAATAATATCTTTAGGTACTTGCTTAATAAAACTCAGTAACTCGCTTTCACCCAGCCACGTGCCTGTGGGGTTGTTTGGGTTAGCTACAAAAATTAAACGTGTTTTGTCAGTAATGGCTTTTAAAAAACCATCTAAGTCATGCCCGTAAGGCATATCACTATTAGCTGGAAGCGGCTCAACCATTGTAGAAGAGGCACTTAATGCTTGAGTAAGAATTGGGTATAAAGCAAAAGCATGTTTTGAAAAAACAACATGGTCATTGCTGTCTACAAAAACACGCAATGCCAGCTCTAAAACTTCGCTAGATCCATTACCAAAAGTTATTTGTTCAGGACTTATGTTCTCGGCTTTATGCAAGGCAACAATTTTGTCACGCAATAATACAGCCGCGCCATCTGGGTATCGATGACCTTCAACTAAACATTCATTAACCGCTTTGGTAACTTTTTCACTAAGGCCTAGTGGATTTTCATTAGATGATAATTTGCTTAGCTCAGCCAAGCCCAATTCACGCTGAATATCAGCTTCGGACTTACCCGGAACATAAGGCTTAAGTTTTTGAACGCCATCGTTCGCCAAAGACGAAAAAAAGTCTGACATTAAATTTTATCTACCTCAGCTTGCGGATATGAGCCTAGTACTTTATACATAGCTGATTCTTTTTCTAAAGCACGTAAAGCACGCTTCAAAGGTGCATCATCAACATGCCCTACTACATCGATAAAGAAAACATATTCCCAAGCGGTTGCTTTAGAAGGGCGCGATTCGATTCGTGTCATTTCTCTTTCATTCATCGCCAATGGTTTAAGCAACTCAAACAATGCGCCTGAAGTGTTACGAGCAGAAACAACTAATGAAGTTCTATCTTTGCCAGTTGGTTTAGATTCGGCATGGCCGATAATTAAAAAACGTGTTGTGTTATTACTAAGGTCTTCGATGTTTTCTTTTAGTATTGGTAAGCCGTAAATTTCGGCAGCTGTTTTACCTGCTATTGCCGCTGAAGCAGAATCATTACGTGCAACACGCACAGCTTCACCATTGCTGCTTACAGCTACTCTGTCTGCATTAGGCATATTTGCATTAAGCCATTCACGACATTGCGCTAAGCTTTGCTGGTGTGCATAAACCGTTTTAATTTCGCCTAAGTTTGTATTGGTAGTAATTAAGTTATGATGAATACGCATAACCACCTCACCACAAATTTTAAGGCTTGAGTCTAGC
>CAYZLE010000147.1:0-4179 GCA_964479305.1 uncultured Gammaproteobacteria bacterium
AGCTCAACCATTACTTTATGCAAAGACCTTATCTCAGCAGAGTCAGTAACACCTGAAGATGCTAACTGCCAAAACGTAATGAGCGAACGCTTAGCAGCTTGTGGTTTCAATATTGAAAACATGCCTTTTGACGACGTTAAAAATCTTTGGGCACGAAAAGGTACAGAAGCTCCTTTATTTGTATTTGCCGGCCATACCGACGTTGTGCCAACAGGAAAAGCAAGTGACTGGACCTACCCACCATTTGAGCCAACAATTGATGCCGAAGGCAATCTATACGGCCGTGGTGCAGCGGACATGAAAGGTAGCCTAGCAGCGATGATTACAGCTACAGAAGCATTTAGTGCTGAGCATCCAACTTTCAAAGGCAGCATTGCCTTTCTAATTACTAGCGACGAAGAAGGCATTGCCAAAAACGGCACCGTTAAAGTGGTTGAAACACTTGAAGCACGTAATGAAAAAATTGACTATTGCCTAGTCGGCGAGCCATCAAGTACGAATAAACTCGGCGACATTATTAAAAACGGCCGTCGTGGCTCATTATCGGCCAAGCTTAGCATTCACGGCAAACAAGGTCATGTTGCCTACCCTCATTTAGCAAGCAACGCTATTCATAACGCTGCGCCGTTCTTAAATGAAATTCAGCAACAAGAATGGGATAAAGGCAATGAGTATTTCCCGCCGACCACATTCCAAATTTCAAACATTAATGCGGGCACTGGCGCTAACAACGTTATTCCAGGCAGTGTAGATATTGACTGTAACTTTCGTTTCTCAACCGAATCAACAGCCGAGCAACTTCAAGAACGCTTTGAAGGCTTGCTCAAAAAACTGAATATTGACTACACAGTTAAATGGCACTTGTCTGGCATGCCTTTCATCACGCAAGAAGGCGCGCTTGTAAATGCAGCAACCAAAGCGATTAAAAGCGTAACGGGCTACGACACTGAGTTATCAACGGCAGGTGGTACATCTGATGGTCGTTTTATTGCTCCTACAGGTGCACAAGTTGTAGAGCTGGGTCCAATTAACGCGACTATTCACCAAGTTGATGAGCATGTTAAAGCCGAAGACTTAAATACATTAAGCGACGTCTATACAGAAGTATTAAAGAACTTGCTTACTTAAACAAAAAAGGGAGAGTCATACGACTCTCCCTTTTCTGGCTCGCTTAAATAAACGATTAAACCTAGAATTTAAATGCCAGACGATACCAAGGTCAAAAACTCATTTCTTGTAGACTGGTTATCTCGGAATGTACCCAGCATTACCGATGTTTTCATACTTGAGTTTTGCTTTTCAACACCACGCATCATCATGCACATATGTTGCGCCTTCACAATCACACCAACACCAGAAGCATTTGTTACTTCCATAATAGCTTCGGCAATTTGTTGAGTTAAGCCTTCTTGAATTTGCAAACGTCGTGCGTACATATCAACAATACGCGCAATTTTAGATAAACCAATCACTTTACCTGTAGGCAAATAACCCACATGACAAGAACCCGTAAATGGCAACATGTGATGCTCGCACATAGAATATAGCTCTATATTCTTCACAATAACCATTTGGTCGTTGCTCGACTCAAATACAGCGCCATTTAAGACCGTTTCAAGGTCTTGATGATACCCCTGGGTTAAGAAGCCCATCGCTTTAGCAGCACGCATAGGCGTGTCCTGAAGGCCGTCTCGATTAACATCTTCACCAACTTGCTCTAATATTTCACGATAAAGCTCAGCCGATTTGTTAATATCTTTCATTTCTACTACCCAGTTTGATTTATAATACGTATATACTTTAATTATATACTCTAACATGAATATAAAAAACACCGTAATCCTTCACGACAACACGTCGCAAGGGGTCATCCACACCTTTACAACCACGCAAGACATTGCGATTGAGTACGGTGACGATAAAGAAAAAGCTCAAGCAAAAGACAAGCCCCCACTGGTTAGGCTGCATTCTCAATGCTTTACAGGTGAAACACTGCAATCAGCACACTGCGACTGCAAAGAGCAAATGGATGAGTTTATAAGCCTTGCTAAAGCCGACTATGGCTTTATGCTCTACCTATTCCAAGAAGGCCGTGGAATTGGCTTACACGCCAAACTAGACGCATACGCACTACAACAAAAAGGCATAGATACCTTTGAAGCTAACCGCATGCTTGGTTTTGGTGAAGACGAACGTAATTTTGACTCAGCAGTCGATATGCTAAAAACTTTAGGCATCACTCAAATTAGATTGCACACTAACAATCCTGAAAAAGTTAAACACCTACGTGATAGTGGTATTGATGTGACTGAAGTTATCAATACTAAGACCTACATTAAAGAGCACAATGAAGACTACTTACGTGCAAAAAAAGAAAAGCACAAACATAATTTAGATATTAGCTAATAAGCCTTAAGCTGTTTATTACAGGCATAAAAAAACCGACTATAAGTCGGTTTTTTTATCCCCTCAATATCGTTTTTTTATTTGTGCATTTATTATTTTTTTTAACGCACTAAAACTAATATTGAATTCCCCTACCCTTTGTTCTTATTGTGTTCTTCTTGCTAAAAATCTGAAAAACGATTTGACCACTTTTACTCTTTTTCTGCAAGCAATCGTGTTTTTTGTCTGTTTACAAATGCTCAAAAACAGACAAACAAACAAATTAATTAAAAATCAAATACTTAGAGAGAATAAGTAACGAAAGAAACTAGTTTAGGGCCAAAAGAGTAACAAATGGGCTTAAATTAAACAGGATAAGAAACCCCAAAACTGCCAAATTAGAACATATGTAAACTTTACAAGTGCGAACTACTTAACACTCTATCGGATATATTTAAAAAAATTGTAAATTTTCAAGCAAAACTAAAAAAATAGTCTATGGCTTATTTACTTGTAAAACTGGAGGGTTTTTAAGGTTTGCTAGCGCTTTAAGCTCTTCTTTACTAAGCTCTTTAGCACTTGTCTCTGAATTAGCTGGAGCAGGATAAACTGTCTTAAACTTCACAAAATCCATATCAGCAGGGAGTTTTAAAGTAGGTTCTAATGTAGCCTTAAGGTAACTAGGGTTATCGACTGTATTTGAACTACACGCTGGCAAAATAACAAAAGCCGAAGCCAACAATGATGCCGCTACAAATAATTTTTTAAACATACTTAATCTCGAATTAACTAATAATTTCAGAAGCTTGCAAAGCAGCTTCGACTACAGCGTGATTCTCTGCCGACAGAGGTAGGAGTGGCAAACGCATAGTTGGTTCCATATAACCCATACGCGAAAGCGCCCATTTCACTGGAATAGGATTAGACTCAACAAATAAATTATTATGCAAAGGCATTAACAAAGCGTTAATACGCTCAGCCTCATGCCAATCGCCCGCTAAAGCAGCAGCACACATATCATGCATAAGTTTAGGAGCAATGTTTGCAGTTACAGAAATTGTGCCTTGCGCGCCTGCTTGCATGCAAGCTACTGTCTGATCATCTTCACCCGACAAAACCACAATTGAGTCGCCACATAGCGCAACAATATCTTTAGTGCGTTGCACTTGAATATCGCCACAAGCTTCTTTAATGGCAACAACATTATTAAGTTTCGCTAAACGCGCCGTGATTTCTGGCAACATATCTACAGCTGTACGACCCGGTACGTTATATAGTACCTGCGGAATATCTACAGCCTCTGCTAATGTTTTGTAGTGTTGGTATAAACCCTCTTGCGTAGGCTTATTGTAATAAGGTGTTACAAGCAAACAACCGTCGGCACCGGCTTTAGCAGCATGGCGAGTTAAATGAACCGCCTCACTCGTTGCATTACCGCCCGTTCCAGCTATTACAGGTATTTGGCCCGCTACTGTTTTAATTGTATGTTCGATAACAGCCGTGTGCTCAGAAACGTCTAGCGTTGCTGATTCACCCGTTGTACCCATGGTAACAATACCATCAGTGCCATTACTTAAATGGTAGGCAATTAACTTATCTAAAGCTGCATAATCAACACTGCCGTCTTGCTTCATTGGAGTGACAATTGCAACAATACTACCTATAAACATGCTTAACCTATTACTTAAAACTAATAACGACGCATTCTATATGATTTTCACTTAAAAAACACGATTGACATACCGCCCTTTCTAGCTAATCATAGTGAAATAAATAAATTATTTTAAACTCAAA
>CAYZLE010000148.1:0-4176 GCA_964479305.1 uncultured Gammaproteobacteria bacterium
AATTGATCTAATTGCTCTTGAGACCAACCCTTGGATAGCCTTATACTTTTTATCATTCGATAGGTTGTTGTAAATTAAGGTCTTAACTATGCCGCAAAGGGGATAGTTTTATAACGACAGAAATCGGACACATTGTATGCAGTCCAAACAGGCATAATTTGTTGTTTATCGCCATATAATAAACTTATAAATCGATAAAGTAACTATATACAAACGTTAACATCGGTTATATCTATATGTGAACTTTATTCAAAGTTATTTAAAACGGGCAGTTACTAACTCCGTGAAATTGCTTGTTAGTACATGGGTGTTTGAAAAATAAATCACTAGCATGCAGCATTAATCGATCTGCCATCTTTTCGCTATTAGAACTTTTATATAGATCGCAGCCGAGAACCGGGTGACCAATTGAATGACAATGAATGCGTAATTGATGAGTGCGTCCAGTCATAGGTGATAACTGAACTTTACAGCGATGAGGCTGCTCGAACCGTTCCATAACTGTATATTTACTAATAGCGGGTTTACCGGTCTCGCAAATTTCTACTTTAGGGAAAAGGTTCTGATCTTTTGCAATGGACGCATTAATTTCTCCAGCGTCGTTAACAAGACAACCCTCAAGCATGGCGACATATTGTTTTTTAACAAGACGGTTCTGAAACTGCTTATTTAGATTTTTCAATGAGTCTGCATGCAAACCCACGACCATAATGCCAGATGTGCCAAAGTCTAATCTATGAGGTAGTTTAGCCTCAGGAAAGGCTGGACTATAAGCTTGTTGTCCATTGACTAAACGATAGTGAACAGAGTCCCAATTAAGCGGATTTTTACCCGACAAACTAAGTAATCCGCTGGGCTTATTAACAAGCAAGATGTCGTCATCTTGATAAAGGATTTCCAGACGTTCATTGCACGTCGGCGCAACAAATGTGTCAACTATAGTTTGAGATTCAGATTCTGTTTTAGGCATTTCGTTTACACAAAGCAAACGTTCACTTTGAATAATCGGTTTATTTTTTACTGACTACGTATACCAATATTGCGACAACCTGCTCAGGTGTTGTCGCCCAGGCCATAGCGGCAGCATCCACCTCTTTTAGAGGGTGAATGATCGATTCGTCATGCAACGTAATATAAGGCGTGCCCAAAGCAGCGCAGTACCCTGCATCGAAAGCAGCATTCCACTGCTTGTACTTATCGCCAAAGCGTACAACCGCTACATCGCATTGTTCTATCAAGGTCTTAGTGCGAATAGCATTCACTTTCGCGGACTTGTGGTCACGCCAAAAATCACTCTCTTCAGCGCCAAGTAAATCGCCTGCAGCGTCACTAGCCGCATGGTCTGTAACAGCAGAAGTGAACTCAACAGATAGGTTGTGTGAGGCACAGCCCTTTTCTATTTGCTGACGCCAGTCAGTATGGATTTCACCAGAAAGGTATACGTTTAAAATCATAGTGGTATTTTTTAGAAATCAGAGAGTATTCTAACAGCTAATTTTAGATAATAAGCGCTAGAAAAGATCGGTTTATAACGACTTAAAATGCTTTATCTAATAAGTGCTAAAGACAAATTAAAGCCACATTGTTGTTACTAACACTCGCTTTTATAGGGAAGCATAGTTCTTCATCTACTTTGAGTGTTTCAGGTTGGCATGCGTCACCTATACCGTTTTCGCTAGAATCTGTTTGATCAGCATTTATGATTAAGGGGCAGTTGTCTTCGGTATCAAGAATTGAGTCACCGTCATCATCAACATCGCAGCTATTCCCAACACCATTATTATCGGTATCAACCTGATCAGTATTTGCGGTTAGAATACAATTATCCTCACTATTTAAAATAGTGTCTTCATCAATATCACCAGTTTGATGTATTAATGAGAAATTAATTGGACTTAATAATTGTTCAAAATCTAATTTAGGGAAGGTATCTAAATACAATGCGTTAGATGAACCATCGGCTTGAGCAACATTAGTTGAACCATTTACTTGAAGTTCATACTTTCCAGCGTAGTATTCTTCACAGCTAGAGCAATAAATATAAATACCGTAGCTAAATCCTCGGCCAAGTATCAAGTCAAAAGGCACCGAAAAATCAACACTATTCTCGCCGCTGATAATGACAGCTTGTTGAGTGGTTTCATCGTAATAACCATAAGGGTTAATAAAGAGAATAGGCTCCCTGATTGTATAAACGGTCACCTCAAACGTTAAGTCATTTGATGCTGTTTCTCCAACAGGTAAATTTATGGATCCTTCAGCTGTAGTATATGCATAGGAGTTGCTTGAAAAAACAAGAAAGCCTATTAGTGAAAAAATAATTAAAACTGAGTGTAATCGCATCAACTTCCCTTGTTTCCTGCCACTTAAATTGAATGATCTTCGATCAATTTAGCATAAATAAACTTTCAATTATAGGAGGCAGCGGTAAGCAACAGTTATATAGATTAAAAACACGAGGTAAAAAAAGGCCGTTAGTCGATCTACTTCGCTTCTGTAATTAGTTGGTTGGTAATAAAAGATCTTCTAGAAAGAATGCAGAGAGCGACGCTCGATTATCGAGATTAGCTTTGGCATAAACATTACTGGCTTGCTGCCGAACAGTTTTTTCACTTCTTGACCTGAATTCTGCTATTTCTTTAAGGCTAACGCCTTTAATAAGTAGAATAGCCACTTCTTTTTCAGCGGTGGTTAAACCCCATAAATTAAGTTGCTCATCAATTTGTGATCCAAGTCCTTCGAGTAAGCGTGACGCTTTCGATTTCCACAGAGTTAAATCTAAATCGGTTGAGTGTACAAGGTCTCTTAATTGGCTATTTTCAAGGGTTTTTGCACGAGGTCTATGCTTCCAAATATAGGCTAGAGTGAAAATGACAAAGCCGCTTACGCATAGATCAATAACTAACTCGAAAGAAGTTGCGCCCTCTTTGCTGTCTTGGAAAAAATCAAAGATAGTTGATGTGACTACCATGACAAGCGCAATGCTTGTCAGTACCCTTTCTACATCATTTTTTGTGTTCATTTTATCGTTCCATTTTCAATGTTTTTCCATCATATCCGTTTCTGCTTAAAGCTGTAATAGGGCAAATGCCCTATGTGACCATAATGAGGCTGTATGGAGTTAAACAATACATCCGCCCGATGATACATACGTTTTCATTAATCATACTTGCACTCCAATAAATAATACGGAGATATCAATGAAACTCTTTAATGTAACACTCGCTTTAATCTGCGGTCTATCAGGTGCTTGCTTACCAGCTATGGCACAAGAACAAGACCCCTTACAATTAAACCCCTCCAGCCCTTGGTATAAATTAGGTGCTGAAAAGGGCTGGCACTTTGACTTAAGCTTAGGAGCAGAGGTCGAACCAACTTATGCAGGTTCAAAAGATTCAGAAACTGAAGCTGATATTGGCGGACAAGCCTTGTATAAGACCGATGCGGGACATAGATATTTTATTAATATAGGTGAAATTGGCGGTGCTTTTTCTTTATCACCTAATACTCAGTTTTTAGTATTTTTAGAATCAGAAGAAGGTCGTGAATCTGAGGAAGAACCGCTTTTAAGTGACTTAGATGAGATCGATAGCACAATTGAAGGTCAGTTTACTCTAGCGCGACGTTTTGGCAATCGAACGCTATTTGCTACCTTACAGCCAGATTTAACAGGTGACGCGAATAAAGGCTTAGTTTGGTTTGTCGGTGGAGGCTACGATTGGTTATCTGAAAGTGGTCAGTGGCGATTTGCTTCTACTGTCGACCTTAGTGGTGCAGATGAAGAGTATATGAATACCGAATTTGGTATTAATGCAGCTGAGTCACAACGCACAGGCTATAGAGCATATACAGCAGATAGTGGGCTTAAATCAGCCACTTTAGGTTTAGCGGCGGAATATTATATAAATGATCGCTTAAGTATTTTGAATACGGTTGAGCTTGAAAACTACCTTGGTGACGCAAAGGATAGCCCACTGATTAAAGATTTGGGCGACTCTACTAATGTAGAAGCGAGTGCGGTGCTTCGTTGGCGTTTTTAGTTTTTAGTATTAGAAAATTCAGAAAAAACAAAGGCGCTCAATAGAGCGCCTTTGTTTAAATCTTAAATTGTTGTATTGCTTATGATGAACGTCTTTTACGATCTGTACGTTTTTTCTGTGCGTAATCAGAACGACC
>CAYZLE010000149.1:0-4161 GCA_964479305.1 uncultured Gammaproteobacteria bacterium
GCAATACAGGCCGTTAGCACAGCCATTAATAGCAGGTAGCCTTTTACGTCTTTCGTAAAGTGGTAGCAAAACGCCAATAAGCCTTTAGGTGCCTTTTCGGGCAACTCTTTAGGAAAGGGTTTTACTAGGTTTTGAAAAAACGAAAACATATTTATGGTTTTTCTCTTAAGGCTTTATTTAATAATACAACAGCTATAGGGCAAGCGACTAATGCAAATACGCCTAAAGCGATTAATAATTGCTTTGTACTTAAACCTTGATAGGCAAACCAAGCGGTTAACACTAAGAACAAGAGCATAAGAATATTTTGAAAAAAGTTTTTACCCGCTAAAACGCGACCTAAGCTTACTGAGCTTGAGTGATATTGAATAAGCGCATTTAACGGCACTACAAATAAACCACCGCAAACGCCAATTAAAGCGAATACAAAGCCCATTAAAACAGCGCTGTTCAAAAACGGCAAAAGCAATAAGCCAAACACTATACCTACAGCACCTACTGATATGAGTTTAGTGTTGATAGAACCCTTAGAAAGTTTACCTGCTATAAATGCACCGATAATAATACCCACACCTGTACAGGCCAAAATCAACTGTAATACCACTGTATTCACAATACCGATTTGTTCTTTTGCAAATGCAGGAAAGGTTGCCAACATAACTTGTCCGGCAGACCAAAATACACATAAGCCGACAATTGCCCAAATGATAATTTTGCTTTGCGAAACGTGTTGTATGTTTTTTTGCAATAACTGTGTTTTGAAATAGGCTGGTATGTCGAAACGTAAATCGCTATTGCCCTGTTCTTTAACGGGAAGCTTGTTCACCAACTTTAATTCCATAACACTGAATGCGATTAGCAATACACCTAACCACCAGCAGTTTTGTAATATTTCAGCCTTTGTTGTCATGGTTTCAGAGTAGGACATTTCAAAAAACAGTGAGAATACAAAGGTGCCTAACAATATCGCAATCATAGCCGCTGCCTGCGTAATGCCATTAGCTTCAGTTAAGTTGCTTTCGCCATATAATGCTTTTATATAGGCCAGCTTTGCAGGGCCATAAAAAGCCGATTGCACTGCCAAAATAAAAGTAAGCGCAAAGGCCAACCAAAACCAACCAAGAATATAACTAAGCGTGATGAAACAGCTAATAATAACGGCTGCTAAAGCTGATGTTTTCATTACCGTTGTTTTTGCGTATTTGTCTGAGACAAAACCAGAAGGTGAAAACAGCAGTATGAAAGGCAGGAGAATTAAAGCATTAACGATAGCGGTTAATATAACTTGCTCACCGCCGTCGTAAACTTTAAAGATAGTATTTTGAATGGTGATTTTATGCCCGAGATCAACAAAGGCATTTAAAAATATTACGGCTAAGAATGGAAGGTTGCCAACGATGCGCCATACGCCCTTTCCCAAACTGGCTCCCGAGCTGGCTAATGGCTTATTTCCAGGCTCATTCACATTTACGATTCTTCTAATAAACGCTGTAAATCTTCAGGCGTATCAATGCCAACAGGTGGCGGTTGCACAGCAGTAGCCACATGAATTTTTTCGCCATACCACAAGGCACGAAGTTGCTCTAATTTTTCTTGGCTCTCAAGAGGTGCCATTTTGTGTTCTGCAAAACGTTTTAAGTAACTTACGCGGTAAGCATACAAACCAATATGGCGATCAAAGGTTTTTTGCTTTGTATCACGCCCATGCGGAATAGCTGCACGGCTAAAATATAAGGCATGGCCATCTTTATCTGAAACCACTTTAACCATGTTGGGGTTTTCAATACTGGCTATATCTTCTGGCGTACTTAATGTTGCAATACTCGCATCAGGGTTGTTCGCTAAATTTTCGGCAACCTGAAAAATATTATCACTTGGAACAAAAGGCTCATCGCCTTGCACGTTTACGATAATTTCATGGTCAGCTAGTTCAAGCTTATTTACTACTTCAACAATTCTATCTGTACCACTTTGATGTTTATCGCTAGTCATACAAACGTCTGCGCCAAAGACATCAGCCGCTTCGGCTATACGTTGGTCATCGGTAGCGATAACAATAGATTTGGCACCACTTTCTAAAGCACGTTCGTAAACATGCTCAACCATGGTTTTCTCGTGAATTTCAACTAGAGGTTTACCCGGAAAACGGGTTGAACCGTAACGTGATGGAATTACAATATGAAAGTCTAATGCCATAATTTAGCTCTCTTGCTCTTGCTTCTCAAATTCGCTAACTTTCGCCTTAAAGGCTTCTTCAAACTCATCACTCATTTGCGCTGTTACAGGCAAGTAGTAAATCTCTTCACCTTTCACTTCGCTTGAGAATTGCAAACATTTAACCGCGTCTTTCTCAGTCATAATAACTGGGTAGCCATCGTCGAATAAAATATCTGCTTTTGTAAATTCCGAATGATCCACCATTGCATGTTCGATAACGTTTATATTATGCAGACGTAATAAATCAAAGAACCTATCTGGATTACCAATAGCGGCAACACCATGCACTGTTTTGCCCGATAGTGCTTTTAACTTCATTGACTTGTTGTCTTCTAGGTCAAATATCGTATCGCCTTGCATATACATGCTGTAGGCATTCGGCAAAGTAGCGCCGTTTGAAACAATAAAGTCACATTGCTTAATACGCGAACGTGGTTCACGCATTGGACCCGCAGGTAATAACAAACCATTACCAAAACCACGTGAACCATCTGTTACAAGCACTTCAATATCACGGTCTAATGCATAGTGCTGCAAACCGTCATCGGAAATAATAATGTTGCAACCGTACTCTTCTGTTAAGAGCTCAACACTTTCTTGTCTGTTAGCACCCACTGAAACCGGACATTTGGTTGCAGCAGCGATAATAACGGGCTCATCACCAGATAGTTCTGGGTTTGTATTTGCATTAACTATTAAAGGCCAGGTTTCAGATTTACCTTTGTAACCGCGGCTAATAATACCCACATGCCAACCTAGCTTAGTGAGTAGCTTAGCCACCCAAATAACTAAAGGTGTTTTGCCGGTTCCACCTACAGTTAAGTTACCAATAATAATAACTGGCACTTCCGGTTTAAAGCGTTTAAACAAACCTAAGTTATAAAGCTGTTTACGAACAAACACTAGGCTGCCATAAACTAAAGTAGCGGGCACCATAAACATGGCAAGTGGATGTGCGCCGTACCACATGCGCTCGAATATATTTGTACCTTGTGAGTCACTTAAATAGTTATGACCGCGGCGATGATATTCAACTACATCACTACCAGAGCTTTTAGCTACGCTGGCTACAGGTACGATATCTGATGTGTCTGCTTCAACATTAAATTGCAGTTTGTGTAGAGAGGCGTATTGCCCTTTTTGCTTAATTAAAGATTTATGCTCGCCCTGCTCGATAATTTCACCATCTTGCATAACAACAATTTTGTCGGCATTTTCAATAGTAGATAGTCGGTGAGCAATAACCAGTGTTGTTCGGTTTTGCATTAGGCGCTCTAAGGCAATTTGAATTTTTTCTTCTGACTCGGAGTCTAAAGCCGATGTTGCTTCATCTAGAATTAAAATGGGTGAGTCTTTAAGTATGGCGCGAGCAATGGCTAAGCGTTGACGTTGACCGCCAGACAAACGCGTACCGTCTTCGCCAATCATAGCGTCGAAGCCACCGTCCATTTCTAAAATAAAACTTTCGCAGTTAGCATCTCTTGCTGCTTGAATAATTTGCTCACGGCTAACCGTATCCATATTACCGTAAGCGATATTGTTGGCAATGGTGTCATTAAACAATGTAACTTCTTGGCCAACATAAGAAATATGTTTACGCAAGTTACTTAACTCGTAATCGTTAACGGCATGACCATCTAATTTAATTTTGCCTTCAAAGCCAGTATATAAGCGCGGCAACAAATTAACCAAGGTACTTTTACCACTACCCGACTGTCCTACAAAAGCAACAGTTTCGCCTGCGTTTATATTTAATGAAATATTGTTTAAAACATTTTTCCTACTTTCGTAGTTAAAGCTAACGTTTTCATACTCAATTTTACCGTCGACATGCGGCGCAGTGAATGTACCTTTATCGACTTCACTTTCAGAGTCGAGCAAATAAAATATAGATTGTGCAGCGGCAATACCGCGCTGCAATGAAACATTTACATTAGTTATGCG
>CAYZLE010000150.1:0-4115 GCA_964479305.1 uncultured Gammaproteobacteria bacterium
GCTTGTATGCCGGCAAGGTCAGGTATAGTGTATACCACTCTAGATTCAATGTTTTCTTGCTGCAAGCTTAATAAGCCACGATGACGATATATACAACCTTTTGGTGCGAGTATTAAAGGAATGCTTCGTTCAGTATCGGTTTTATTGGAAGTCGGCTTTAGAGACTTTGAATTCTTACCCACCCAAACTAATTGCTCTTGCTTAATCGAATCTTTAGAGTTTGCATCTCCGTGTAAGGCTAATATTAAATCGTATTGATGTTTGTCTAGGTCTTGCATTAAATTTTTGCTTAAATCACAAGTTACATCTAGCCTAATTTCTGGATAGTCCTGTATAAATTGGCTAATGATATTGGGTAATAAGGTGGTGGCAAACTCACTCGGGATTCCGAGACGTAGCTCACCTGATAATAGGTTTTTGTTAAATGATGCGTATATCTCATCTTGTATGGCCATCATTTTCTTCGCATAACCCAATAAAGTTTCGCCTGCTTGCGTTAGTTCTAAGTTTCCATTTATACGATTAAATAATGTTTGCTCTGTTAAATGTTCTAATTTTTTTATTTGTAAGCTAATCGCTGGCTGGGTGCGTGCTAACTTGTCGGCGGCTTGTGTGAAATTGCCAAGCTCTGAAACCAATATGAAAGATTTCAGTGCATCTAAAGGCAGATTCTTATGATTAGGCATTATAAATATTATTTATGTTTGTATAGGAATTATTAATTTTACTAATTATAGGTGCTGCATTAAAATTTATCCACTTCCATGCTTAAACTGCGAATACCGCTATGTCTTCAAACAATAAAACAGCCCTTTATAATTTACACATTGAAAACAAAGCTAAAATGGTTTCATTTGCGAATTACATGATGCCTATTCAGTATGAAGCGGGTATTAAAACTGAACATCTTCATACTCGCACTAAGGCGGGTTTATTTGATGTGTCGCATATGGGCCAAATCATTATTCGTGGCACAGGTGTAGCGCAGGTATTAGAAACTCTAGTGCCAGTAGATGTGATTGGCCTTCAAGTTAACCAGCAGCGTTACGCTGTTTTTACGAATCAACAAGGCGGCATAGAAGACGATTTAATGATTACGCGTTGGGCAGCTGATGATGGTGAAGAGTGTTTAGGACTTGTTGTAAATGCTGCGTGCAAACACCAAGATTTAGCTCACTTGCAAACAAACTTCGCTGATGCTGACATTAGTGGCTACTCCATTGATTACTTAGATGACCATGCCTTACTTGCTTTGCAAGGGCCTGGTGCTGCCAGGGTTATGGAAAGCATTATTCCTGAAGTGGCTGATACGGTATTTATGCAGGGTGTAGAAGTGACTGTGGATGGCGGGCTATATCGCATTACTCGTTCAGGTTATACAGGTGAAGACGGCTTTGAAATATCTTTGCCTAATGCGCATGCTGATGCTTTCGCAAAAAAACTCTTAGTTAACGATGATGTGGAGCTAGTTGGCTTAGGTGCGCGTGATTCACTACGCTTAGAGGCTGGTTTGTGTTTGTACGGTCATGATATGACAAACGAAACAACGCCCCTTGAGGCGAGCTTGTTATGGAGCATCAGTAAAAACCGTCGCCCTGATGGCGAACGTGCTGGCGCGTATGTGGGTAGTGAAGTTATTGCTAAACAAATTAAAGAGGGTGTAAGCCGTAAGCGTGTTGGTTTGAAAATCAATGCCAAAGTACCCGTTCGTGAGGGTGCTGATTTACAAAATACTGCAGGTGAAAAGGTGGGCGTAGTAACGAGTGGTGGATATAGCCCAAGTTTGTCTGAGCCTATTGCAATGGGCTATGTTGATTTACCTTTTAATGAAAAAGGTACTGATTTAGTCGCTATCGTGCGAGGTCGACCTATACCGGTAAGCGTTCAGGCTTTACCTTTTGTTAAACAAAATTATTATCGTGGCTAATAGAAAGTCTTAGGAATAAACATGTTATTTGAAAACCGTCATATTGGCCCTAATCAGGCAGATCAAGAAAAAATGTTAAATACACTAGGCTATGAAGATATGCCTAGCCTGATAAAAGCAGTTGTACCCGATAATATTTTTCATGCTGAAGAATTAAACTTGAATAGTGGTTTGTCTGAAGAAGAAGCGCTGGCTGAACTCAAACAAATCGCGAGCAAAAACAAACTATATAAAACCTTTATCGGTCAGGGTTACTACAATACACATACGCCTAAGGTTATCCTACGTAACATCCTAGAAAACCCAGCATGGTATACCGCGTATACGCCTTACCAACCTGAAATTTCGCAAGGCCGTTTAGAAGCCATATTTAACTACCAAACCATGATAAGCGAGTTAACAGGTTTGGATATTGCGAATGCTTCCATGTTAGATGAAGGCACAGCTGCTGCAGAGGCTATGACTTTAAGCCTACGCCAGAATAAACCGCGTAAAGATGCACCGATGGTTTATGTGGTCGATGTAAACTGCTTGCCGCAAACAATAGATATTATTAAGACGCGCGCAAAGCCACTTAATATAGAAGTAGTAGTTGGCGATGTATTATCTGAAGAACTTCAAAGCTCAATTGAAGCAGCGTTTGGTTTACTCGTTCAATACCCAGGTGTTGATGGTGAAGTTAGAGATTTTGAAGCGCTTGTAAAGAAAGCTAAAGAAACAAAAACGGTTGTTACCTTTGCTGCCGATATGCTGGCTTTAGTATTATTAAAGTCACCTGCAGAAATAGGCGCTGATATTGCGGTAGGTAATACACAACGCTTTGGTGTGCCTTTGGGCTTTGGTGGTCCGCATGCGGCCTATATTGCTACTATAGATAAGTATAAGCGAGCATTGCCAGGTCGTTTAGTAGGATTGTCTAAAGATAAGGCTGGTAACCCAGCTTATCGTTTAGCTTTGCAAACACGCGAGCAACACATTCGCCGCGAGAAGGCGACATCTAATATATGTACTGCACAAGTACTGCTTGCTGTTATTGCGAGTATGTATGCGGTATATCATGGGCGTGATGGCTTGCGTGACATTGCTAAACGCGTTCATGGTCTAACGAATCAGTTAGCTGATTCCTTAATGCAAGCGGGCGTAGCGATTAAAAACCCAACATGGTTTGATACCTTAACCATTAAACTAAAAAGCTTAAACGCTAAACAAATTCATGCGCGTGCAATAGAGCAGGATATTAACCTGAGAGTTATTGATGGTGCGCATATAGGTATATCTTTAGATGAAACGACGACAGCAGCGGATTGTGAGCGCTTGTTACAGTTGATTACGCAAGAAGAGATTGCTTTACTTGAAGAGTCTCCGAGCCCATTAGGAAATACGCCTTTAAGCAAAGACCAATTACGAACTGATGATGTTTTAGCGCAAGCTGTATTTAATACGCATCATTCAGAAACTGCCATGCTGCGTTATATTCGCAAATTGTCAGATAAAGATATTGCTTTAGACCGTGCAATGATTCCACTGGGCTCATGCACAATGAAGCTTAACGCTACTTCAGAAATGGTTCCTGTTACCTGGCCTGAATTTGGCAATATTCATCCGCTAGCGCCTTTAGATCAGTCTTTAGGTTATCAAGAGATGATTGCCGAGTTAGAAGAGATGCTGTGTATAGCAACGGGTTACGATGCAATTTCTTTACAGCCTAATGCGGGTTCACAAGGTGAATACGCTGGCTTATTGGCTATTCGTGCCTATCATGAAAGCCGTGGCGATCAACATAGAGATATCTGTTTAATACCAGCATCAGCTCACGGTACCAACCCAGCTTCTGCGCAAATGTGCGGTATGAAAGTCGTGGTGGTTAAGTGTGACGACGACGGAAATGTTGATTTAGAAGACTTAAACCTAAAACTAGACACGCACAGTGATAATGTTGCAGCGATTATGATTACCTATCCTTCAACGCATGGTGTGTTTGAGGCTGAGGTTACCAAAGTGTGTGAACAAGTGCATAAGCACGGTGGCCAGGTTTATATTGATGGAGCTAACCTAAATGCAATGGTCGGTGTGTGCTTGCCGGGCAAATTTGGTGGTGATGTATCGCACTTAAATTTACATAAAACCTTTTGCATACCGCATGGTGGTGGTGGGCCGGGTGTAGGGCCGGTTGCTGTTGGTGAACACC
>CAYZLE010000151.1:0-4114 GCA_964479305.1 uncultured Gammaproteobacteria bacterium
GCAACACTAGAGCCGCTTGTACTATAGCTGCCATCAGCACTGTCGCTTACACCATAAGCTGTCTGCCACTCTTGGGCGCCCAGATTATTATGATTGCTGTGGTTTTGCGTATTGCTTCCAGCATTAAAAGTGGCTGCTTGCGAATGCAAAGGTAAGTTGTGGTTCTCCCTTAGACCGCCATCAAAATTGGCCTGATTACTTTGCTGCCCTTTGAGCTCAGGTAAAACTGGTGTTGGCGTGCTGCCTGCACGTGTATCGTTTAAATGCTCTTTAACCGAGTGGCGGATAAAGCCGTGAATTTTTTGACTGTCACGAAAACGTACTTCGTATTTTGTTGGGTGAGCATTAACATCTACGCCATCAAAAGGCATATCGATATAGAGCACATAGGCTGGCTGACGGCCGTGAAACAGGACATCTTGGTAAGCATTTTTTACAGCATGCATAATCACTTTGTCGCGAATAGCTCGGCCATTTACAAAAAAGTATTGTTTGTCTGCCTGAGAACGAGAAAATGTAGGTGTACTTATCCAGCCCCAAATACGTAAGTCAGCATGTTCATTTTCTATATAGATACTTTGGGATACAAACTCTTCACCTACAATTGCCGCTATGCGACTTTGTAAGCTTTCATGATCTGCAGCAGCGGGTATTCTTTTGCTTTCTTTGCCGTTATTACGATAAATAAAGCTAATACCAGGCTGTGCCATTGCCATTCTGTATAGCAGTTGCTCGATGTGCCCTGCTTCTGTTTTCTCGGCTTTTAAAAACTTACGTCGAGCCGGAACATTGAAAAACAGTTCTTCTACATTTATCGTTGTGCCAATATTCATTGCCACAGGCTCAGGTTCAGAGAGTTCGCCATTCTGATCAACACTAATTGCCCAACCGTGACTTTCGTCGGCTGTGCGTGAGCTAATCGTCATACGTGCTACAGAGGCAATACTAGGTAGAGCTTCGCCTCTAAAACCTAAAGTTTCAACAGCCTCTAAATCATCAATGTTTGTGATTTTGCTAGTTGCGTGTCGCTGTAAAGCAAGCGGCAATTCATCTTTAGAGATGCCAGAGCCGTCGTCTTTAATTTTAATAAGACGAATACCACCCGCTTCTATTTCTAATTCTATATGCCTAGCACCTGCATCAATACTATTTTCAATTAGCTCTTTAACGATTGAGGCAGGTCTATCAACCACTTCACCCGCAGCAATTTGATTAATTAACTGCGATGGCAGTTTTTGAATAGGCATGATTTGACTATAAACTTACGAGCGGTAAATAGTTTCTAGTAAATGAAAGCCAAATTGCGTTTTAATTGGCCCGTGTACTACGTTTAATTCGTCGTTAAAAACAACCTTATCAAACTCAGGAACCATTTGACCTTGGCTAAACTCACCTAAGTCGCCGCCTTGGGCGCCTGATGGACATTTTGAATGCTCTTTCGCCGCTGCTGCGAAATCTTTACCGCCTTCAATGTCGGCCTTAAGTTCTGCACACTGTGCTTCTGTCTCAACTAAAATGTGTCTTGCACTTGCTCTAGCCATGAAATTCTCCTAAAAGGTAAGCTATAAAAGCCGACATAATACGCGAATTGAAGATGACTTTAAACCATGACAGCATAAGAAATAAGCCAATAAAGCTTAATACAATGTACAATTAAAAGCATATTTAAAAACTTTAAACTCTTATGAATATTGAACGTTTACTTAGCGCTACCTGGATAGTACCTGTTGTTCCCGAAGGTCTTGTTTTGCACGAGCACAGTTTGGCTATAGATAATGGCCAGATCATCGATGTGCTTCCCACTAAGCAAGCCCAAGAAAAATATAAGGCCGAAAGTACAGAGGTTTTAGACAATCATATTTTAATGCCCGGCTTAATTAATACGCACTGCCATGCTGCTATGTCTTTATTTAGAGGCTTCGGTGATGACATGCCTTTAATGGACTGGTTAGAGAACCGCATTTGGCCAGCTGAAGCTCAGTTTGTTAATGAGCAATTTGTTACTGACGGGACTAACTTAGCCATCGCAGAAATGTTGTTAAGCGGCACTACGTGTTTTGCAGACATGTATTTCTACCCAGATAAAGTAGCCGCAGCTTTACAAGCTAGCCAAATGCGTGGTGTTGTGGGTTTAATTGTTTTAGATTTCCCTACAGTTTGGGCCAAGGACGCAGAGGAATACGTCTCTAAAGGCTTAGCGCTTCACGACGAGCTTAAACACAACCCGCTAGTTACAACGATGTTTGCACCGCACGCACCTTACACGGTGTCTGATAAGCCTCTGCAAGACATACTTACCTTATCAAGCGAGTTACAAGTTCCTGTACAAACACATTTGCATGAAACTGCTTTTGAAGTGGCGGATGCTAAAAATAAAAATGGCGAGTCACCGGTTCAACGCTTTAATAAACTAGGTTTAATTACACCTGACTTTATGGCTGTACATATGACGCAGTTAGATGATGAAGAGATAGACATCATCAGTGCGCAAAATGCTCATGTTGTTCATTGCCCTTCTTCAAACTTAAAGTTAGCAAGTGGCTTCTGCCCTGTAGATAAATTACAAAAAGCAAAAGTAAATGTAGCTTTAGGTACAGATGGCGCTGCCAGTAATAATGACTTAGATATGTTTAGCGAAATGAAATTAGCGGCCCTGCTAGCTAAAGGCGTAGCCAGTGATGCCGAAGCTCTACCTGCAAGCAAAGCATTAAGTATGGCAACTATTAATGGAGCTAAAGCTTTAGGCATTGCCGACAAAGTTGGTTCATTAGAAGTGGGTAAACAAGCTGATATTATCGCAGTGGACATGAACCACTGTCATGCACAGCCACTATACGACCCTATTTCACATTTGGTGT
This sequence comes from uncultured Gammaproteobacteria bacterium, assembly GCA_964479305.1. Lineage (GTDB taxonomy): Bacteria > Pseudomonadota > Gammaproteobacteria > HTCC5015 > HTCC5015 > JAHDBX01. The sequence continues at coordinate 2,859 of CAYZLE010000151.1, forward strand.
ATAGCACTCAAAGCCAACAAGTAAGCCACACATGGATAGCAGGCAAGGCAATCATGCGCGATCGCCATTTACTCAATATTAATCTTGAAGAGTGCTTACAAAAAGCTAAAGAGTGGCAATCTAAAATTCACACATTAAGCCAAACGAATTAACAATATAAGCATGAATGTTAACCCAGATGAAATAGCAAAATTTTCTGCCGCAGCAAATGACTGGTGGGACTTAGATGGCGACTTAAGAACCCTTCACCAAATTAACCCTTTGCGCGTCGACTACATTAAAGAGCGCACTGAAATTAACAAAAAAACTATTGTTGATGTTGGCTGTGGTGGTGGAATTTTGTCTGAAGCTTTAGCTAAAGAAGGCGCTAGGGTTACAGGCATAGATATGAGTGAAGCATTAATTGAAATTGCTACTCAACATGCCAAGTCAGAAAACCTTAAGGTAACTTACCAACAAACTACAGTTGAAGAATTAGCAAATACAAAGGCTGAAAAGTTTGACATTGTTACCTGTATGGAAATGCTTGAGCATGTTCCTGATCCCGCTAAAATTATTGAGTCTTGCGCTTTGCTTTGCAAACCTGGTGGCCATGTCTTCTTTTCTACTATTAATCGAAATGCAAAATCATTTGCATTAGCTATTGTTGCTGCAGAACACATTCTTAAACTAGTAGAAAAAGGCACGCATCACTATCAAAGTTTCATTAAGCCCTCAGAGCTTGGTGCTTGGGCCAGCGAAGCTCAATTAAACGTTAATGATGTTACGGGAATGCAATTCAACCCTTTTACCGGGCACCACAAATTAAACCGAGATGTTGACGTTAATTTTTTAATGCATACAACAAAAGACTCTTGAAATGAAACCAGAAATTAAAGCGGTTTTATTTGATTTAGATGGCACACTTGTCGATACAGCTCCCGACATGGTGGCGGCTCTAAATATTCTATTGGAAAACCATAATCAAAAACCATTGCCCTATGAAGAAGGCCGTTGCTTTGTTTCACAAGGCGCTGTTGTTTTAATTAACAAAGGCTTTAAACGCACTATTCCAGATAATGAAATGGTAAGCCTACGCGAAGAATATTTACGCATTTATGCAAAAATATCTAGCAGTAAGTCAGTCTTATTTCCCAATATGGATAAAGTACTAGAATACATAGAGTCCAATAAACTACCGTGGGGTGTTGTTACCAATAAGCCACACGACTTAGCTTATGACTTACTAAAGAAAATGAAACTCTATGATCGTATGG
>CAYZLE010000152.1:0-4100 GCA_964479305.1 uncultured Gammaproteobacteria bacterium
TTTTTACAAATTTCGTATTTACGTTCGCGTGTGTCGGCTTGGCCTTCTTCGTCGAATGCCATCACAATAACTGCTGCACCGTAGCGGCGAACGAGTTTGGCTTGTTCAATGAATGGCTCAATGCCTTCTTTCATTGAAATAGAGTTAACGACACCTTTGCCTTGAATGCATTTTAAACCGGCTTCAATCACTGACCACTTTGATGAGTCAATCATGATTGGGACTTTGCTGATGTCTGGCTCGGCAGCAATTAGGTTTAAGAAACGTTGCATGGCTTCGAGTGACTCGAGCATGCCTTCGTCCATGTTGATGTCGATAATTTGTGCGCCGTTTTCAACTTGCTCACGAGCAACGTCTAGGGCGGTATCGAAATCACCTTCTTTAATTAGGCGTAAGAAACGTGCAGAGCCTGTTACGTTGGTGCGTTCGCCCACGTTTACGAATAAGTCACCTTTGCTAATATTAAGAGGTTCTAAACCTGATAGACGACATTCAATTTCAATCACTTTTTGTGCGCGAGGTTTATGCTTAGCAACGGTTTCGGCAATAGCTTTAATGTGCGCAGGTGTTGTACCACAACAGCCACCAACAATATTTAAAAAGCCGCTTGCTGCCCACTCATCAATATGGGCTTGCATCTCTTCGCCGTCCATATCGTACTCGCCAAATTCGTTAGGCAAGCCAGCATTAGGGTGAGCAGAAATACCTGTTTCTGAAATGCGATCTAACTCGGCAACATACTGACGTAGTTCAGCAGGGCCTAGTGCGCAGTTTAGACCAATTGTTAGAGGCTCAGCATGGCGTAATGAATTGTAGAAAGCTTCGGTTGTTTGACCTGTTAATGTACGGCCTGATGCATCGGTGATCGTGCCCGAAATCATAATGGGTAATTCAATCTTGTCTTCATCAAATACGGCTTTAACCGCAAACACGGCAGCTTTCGCATTTAATGTATCGAAAATCGTTTCGATAAGAATAATGTCAGAGCCACCTTCAATTAAGCCACGAGTCGATTCCATGTAGGCAGTAACCAGCTCATCAAAAGTAACATTACGGAAGCCGGGGTCATTTACGTCTGGCGATATAGAGCATGTTCGGCTTGTAGGCCCAAGCACACCTGCAACAAAGCGAGGTTTAGCTGGGTCTTTAGCAGTCATTTCATCAGCCGCTTGGCGAGCAACACGGGCAGCCGCTACGTTGAGCTCGTAGCTGATTTCTTCCATGTTGTAGTCACTCATCGACATGGTGGTGGCATTAAATGAGTTGGTCTCAATAATGTCAGCGCCAGCTTCAAGGTATTCGGTATGAATGGCGTGAATGATTTGCGGCTGTGTAATCGCTAGTAAATCATTATTACCTTTAAGATCGCTAGGCCAGTCGGCAAAGCGCTCACCACGATAGTCCGCTTCTTCAAGCTTGTAAGCTTGAATCATCGTGCCCATCGCACCATCTAATACGAGGATACGTTGTTTAAGAGCATTTTTAAGTTCTTGGTGGCGACTTGTCATGGTGTTCGAATGGTTTGATTATATAAAGGCGCGATTATACCTTAATACTGGCAAATATTGATGCTTGGTTTATCGGTTATAATGCTTTTATGTATAAGTTTAAAAAGTATAAAAAACTCTTCTTAATCGTTGCAGGCTCAATCTTACTTATTTATCAACTGATAAATGATTATAGGTCGGGCTCAGTGGGTAGTGGATCTGAGCAAAACACCTACCTTGTTCAACTATTTGAGCAAAAACGCAGTAATCAATTTTTAACTGTAGAAGGCAAAGTGCGTCGCCTTTTGCGAGATGATACTAAAGGCAGTCAGCACCAGCGATTTTTAATCGATGTGAACGGTGTTTCGGTATTAGTTACCCACAATATAGACTTGGCTAAGCGTGTGCCTTTAAGTGTAGGTGATAGAGTGACCTTGCACGGTGAATATGAATACACTGCTAAAGGTGGTGTTATACATTGGACACATCATAATCCTAATCCTAATGGTCGTAAGTTTGGTTGGATTGACCATGAAGGTATACGTTACAAATAATATTTAAATATTGTTCTAGCAGCAATCTACTGTGATAGAATTCGCGAAATTTTATGGTTCTGACAATAATATGTCAGCTTAAAAGGGAAGAGTGGTACGTATTTATACAAAGCCAACGCTGCCCCCGCAACGGTATTAGAACGTGAAAGCGTTTTGCTTCTTAACCACTGTAAAGCAATTTATGGGAAGGTGAAGCAACTGAAAACTCAGTCTTAAGCCCGGAGACCTGCCATGAAGTTATTAACTTAACGTGTAGCGGAGGGCTTCATGTGCGTAAATTAACTGTGCTTATCTAGTATGGTTTATATGTGCCTATGACTGTCCTCATCCAAAATATAGGATGAGATAGAGAAATGAACAACATTAATAAACTTTTTATAAACAGCGCGATTCTTTTGGGGTCAGCCGGCTTGATATCAACAGCTATGGCCGAGCCATTAGAGATTGTTGTGTCTGCAGGCACAAAGTCTGACAAAAACCTAAACGAAGTTGCGGCTTCAACTATTGTTATTACCGAGCAGCAAATTAAACAATCTGGTGCCGTCACTGTGTCGCAGCTTTTAGAAAAGTACGCGGGCTTTGATGTAGTGCAAACGGGTGGTTTAGGTCAGCAAACATCTGTATTTGTACGCGGTACGGAAAGTGACCATGTACTTGTATTAATCGACGGAGTAAAAGTTAACCCAGCGGTAAATGGTATTGCATCATGGAATATAATTAATACCGCTAATATTAAGTCAATTGAAGTGGTTAAAGGCCCTCGCTCAACCCTTTATGGTTCTGATGCTATTGGTGGTGTGGTGAGTATTACGACTAAAAAGGGCGACAAAAGTGCGCAATCTGTATCTTTAGAGTCTGGTCGTTATGCTACTGAACGTCTAAGTGCCTCGAGTTCTTTTGGTAGTAAAAAATTATACGGTTCAGTAAGTATTGATTCTATAGAAACTGATGGCATACCCGCTAGAACAACATCAACGGAAGATCACCCCTTTGAAAACGATAGTGCGAACCTTAAAGTTGGCGGTATTGTAGGTAAGGCTGATGTTGCTTTGAGCTTGGCGCATAGTGAAGGTAATAGTGCATATCAGGGTTTTGGTGCATCACTTGATCAAGACACTGAAATTGATACTGCTAGCCTACAATTCGACATGCCTTTAAGTGACTACACTAAGGTAAAAATTACTTTGGCTCAGCATGACGAGTTAATTCAACAAAACCAAGATAACTTTTTAGCACAGCAAGATTTTACTATTAGTGAAACGAGTTCAATTGACTGGTTGTTCAATAGTCGTGTTAATAGTGATCACACATTAGTTTATGGCCTGGCTTTAGAAAGTGACGAGCTTGATGTGTTGAGCTTTGGTGCTGGCTACGAAGAAGAGATTGGCAGTAAAGAGCTATTCATTCAAGATGAAATACGCATTGGCGCAGCTGCTAAGTTGTACTTAGGCGCGCGCTTAATTGATAACGACTTGTTTGGTCGTCATTCAGTAGGTAATGCTGAGTTTGTATTACCATTAGATAACAAAACAGATACTTTCAGTATCGCTTACGGCACGGCATTTAAAGCACCTAATGCGAGTGACTTATATGGTTTTGGTGCTAATCAAGACTTAGAGCCAGAAGAGTCGCGTTCTGCTGAAATGCGTTTTCGCCATGTTTTAAATAAAAAGTCTAGCTTTGCCATTTCTGCTTTTTCAAACCGTATTAGTAACTTAATCTCAACAGAGTTTGTTTCTGATAACGGAACACCTAACAACTTTTTTGATGATGTTTTTCAAAATTTAAATGTTAATAAAGCAGAAAACCAAGGTATTGAAGTGGCTTATAGCTACGACCTAGGTGCATGGTCATTTGACTTTGACGCAGTTAGCCAAAACCCTAAGAATAGCGCAACAGATACACTTTTGTTACGTCGCTCTAAACTCTCGTATAAGGCTCAAGCAGCTTACAACACTAAGAGTTACTTCGTTCGAGGTGATATTCAAAATGTTGGCGACCGAATTGATTTCGGTGGAGTTGAATTAGATAGCTATACTTTAGGTAATATTAGCTTTGG
>CAYZLE010000153.1:0-4100 GCA_964479305.1 uncultured Gammaproteobacteria bacterium
TTATCGCCAACATTTAAATTAATTTTTCCATCTTTAAAACGAGCAATACGAATTTTAGGCCCTTGTAAGTCAGCCAAAATACCTACCGCTTTACCTAACTCGGCTGCCACTTTTCTAACCATTGCGGCACGCTCAATATGGTCTTCATGTGAGCCATGCGAAAAGTTTAAGCGGATAACATTTGCACCTGCTTTTATTAAAGCTTTAAGCGTTTTCTCATCTGAAGTAGCCGGGCCAACTGTTGCTACAATTTTGGTTCTGCGATATGTTTTGCTCATGGTTTCCTTTAACAGCTTTGTTTGGCTTAGCTAATTATTTAGCTAGCGCTCGCTTTTCTAAAATTTCTACAGCAGGTAGTACCTTTCCTTCTAAAAACTCAAGGAAGGCGCCGCCGCCTGTTGAAATGTAAGATACTTTATCTGCAATATTATATTTATCTACAGCTGCTAGCGTATCGCCACCACCTGCAATTGAAAATGCTTTTGAATCGGCAACCGCTTGTGCGATCACTTTTGTACCTTCACCAAATTGGTCAAACTCAAATACACCTACTGGGCCATTCCAAACCACAGTGCCAGCCTGCATAATAATGTCGGCAAGTTGTTTTGCAGACTCAGGCCCAATATCAAAAATCATATCGTCTTCTGCAACATCGGCAACAGCCTTTAATTCTGCCGCGGCACTTTCGCTAAATTCTTTGCCGCACACTACATCGCTAGGCACAGGAATATCTCCGTCGTTAGCTTTTGCATCTTGTGTTAATTTATTGGCCGTATCAATTAGATCAGCTTCGTATAAAGATTTACCTACTGTATGACCTTGCGCTGCGATAAAGGTATTCGCGATACCACCACCCACAATCAGCTGGTCAACTTTCTTAGATAAAGCTTCAAGCACCGTTAATTTTGTCGATACTTTTGAGCCACCTACGATTGCCACCATAGGGCGAGCAGGTTCATCTAATGCTTTGCCTAAAGCTTCTAGCTCACCTTGTAAAAGTGGGCCTGCACAGGCTACGGGCGCGTACTCAGCCGCACCATAAGTTGATGCTTGCGCACGATGCGCTGTACCAAATGCATCCATTACATAAACGTCACATAAAGCTGCCATTTTTTTAGCTAATTCTGCTTCGTTTTTCTTTTCGCCTTTTAGAAAACGTACGTTCTCTAAAACTGTAACGCTACCTGCTTCTGGCTCTACGCCATCAATCCAGTTTGTTACAAAGTTAACGGGTGCCGACAACAAAACACCTAAATGTGCAGCAACAGGCTTTAATGAAAACTCTTGATTAACTTCGCCTTCTGTTGGGCGACCTAGGTGAGACATCACCATTACTTTTGCGCCTGCAGCAAGCGCGCGCTCTAATGTTGGAATGCTGGCACGAATTCGTGCATCACTTGTTACTTTGCCATTTTTTACTGGCACGTTTAAATCTTGGCGGATAAGAACTTTCTTATCTTTTAAATCAACATTATCAAAAGTTAGTACTGTCATAATTTCTATTCTATTCTTTGCTTGTTAAATTTTAATGACGCTAATTTATTTAGCTTTCATCATGGCGATTGATGTATCAATCATGCGGTTTGAAAAGCCCCATTCGTTGTCGTACCACGAAATAACTTTTACTAGTTTTCCGCCTACAACACGGGTCATTGTTAAATCAAAAATTGATGAGTGCGGGTTATGATTAAAATCTACCGACACTAAAGGTTCTTCGTTTGAAGCCAACACACCTTTCATTGAACCAATAGCATTTTTCATTTCTTTGTTTACTTCATCTACGCTTGTTTCACGCGAAGCTTGAAAAGTAAAATCGACCATTGATACGTTAATGGTAGGTACGCGCACGGCAAAACCGTCTAACTTACCCAGCATTTCAGGCAACACTTTTGTCACTGCTTTTGCGGCGCCAGTAGTGGTTGGAATTAATGACTGAGTCGCTGAACGTGCACGACGCATATCTTTGTGCTGAACATCGATTAAGCGCTGCGTGTTTGTATAAGAATGAATAGTGTTTAACACACCGCTTTCAATACCAATGCTTTCGTTAAGCACTTTCACTAAAGGCGATAAGCAGTTAGTTGTGCAAGAAGCATTTGATACAACGGTATCACTGGCTTTAAGTATTTGGTCATTAACGCCGTAAACAATTGTTGCGTCTACATCGCCTTTACCCGGAGCTGAAATTAATACTTTTTTAGCGCCCGCTTCTAAATGACCAGATGCTTTTTCTTTATTACGAAAAACGCCAGTACATTCACAAACAACATCTACACCCAACTCACCCCAAGGTAAGTCAGCAGGATTTCGTTCATTGAATACTTTTATTTTGTCGCCGTTTACAGTCATCATGCTTTTGTCAGCATCATAGTTTACGTCGGCATCAAACTGGTGATGTACAGAATCGTACTTGGTTAAATGTACGTTCATTTCGGCATTGGCAAGGTCGTTAATTGCAACGACCTCTACCTTGTCGGTGTAGCCATGTTCATAAATAGCGCGCAATATATTACGGCCAATTCGACCATAACCATTGATAGCTATTTTTATGCTCATAGTAAGTCCGATATTGTGTTTTGAATGTTTTCTACTGTTAAACCAAAGTGCGCGTAAACATCTTTAATTGGCGCAGACTCACCAAAAGTATCAACGCCAAGCGCCTTACCTTGTAAGCCAATATATTTATACCAATAGTCTGTTACGCCGGCTTCAACCACTACACGTTTTGCAACGCTCGATGGTAGAACCGATTCTTTGTATGCTTCGCTTTGCTGATCAAAGGCGTGAGTTGCAGGCATTGACACTAAACGTACCTTGTCTTTATTTGCCATACCTTCAATTGCCTCTGCCGCTAGCGATACTTCTGAACCCGTTGCAATCACAATCACTTCAGGCTCACCCACACTTTCTTTAAGTGTGTAGCCACCTTTTGCAATGTTTGCTACTTGCTCGTCTGTACGCGCTTCGCAGCGCAGACCTTGTCTTGAAAACAGTAATGAACTTGGGCCCGTTTTGTTTTCGATTGCCGACTGCCATGCCACTGCTGACTCGGTAATATCACACGGACGCCACACAGCCATGTTTGGAATTAAGCGTAGTGTTGCTGCTTGTTCAACAGGCTGATGTGTTGGACCATCTTCACCCAAACCAATAGAGTCATGTGTGAAAACGTAAATAGTTTGTTGCTTCATTAATGCAGCCATACGCAAAGCGTTACGCGCATATTCAGAGAACATTAAGAATGTGCCACCATAAGGGATGAAGCCGCCGTGTAAAGCCACGCCGTTCATCATCGCCGCCATACCAAACTCACGCACACCGTAGTAAACGTAGTTGCCATCTTTCTCAGCAGTAGTAATGTCTTTAGAGCTTGAGTGAATTGTAAGGTTAGATCCAGCCAAATCAGCGGAACCACCTAGTAATTCCGGCAATGCTGCGCCCATTGCATTTAATGCAAGTTGCGAGGCCTTACGTGTTGCGACTTTTTCGCCTGCTTTTTGAACATCGCTAATGTAGCTGCTCATTAAGCCTTCCCAATTCTCCGGTAATTCGCCCGCCATACGACGATTAAATTCCGCAGCTAATTCAGGGTATTTAGCTTGGTAGTTAGTAAAAGCTTGCTCCCAAACTTGCTCTTCAGTTGCACCTTTTTGTTTTGCATCCCAGCCTTCGTAAACATCAGCAGGAACTTCAAACGGCGCGTGAGGCCAGTTTATTTCTTTTCTTACTAAGGCAATTTCATCGTCGCCTAGTGGAGCGCCGTGACAATCTTCTTTGCCTTGTTTGTTTGGCGAACCTTTACCAATAATTGTTTTACAACAAATAATAGTTGGCTTGTCAGTAACGCTCTTCGCTTGCTCAACAGCCGCTTGAATGGCTGCAGCATCATGGCCATCAACCGCTGGAATAACATGCCAGCCGTAAGACTCAAATCGTGCAGGTGTATCGTCAGCAAACCAGCCTTCTACTTCACCGTCAATAGAAATATTATTGTCATCGTAAAAGGCAACTAATTTGCCTAATTTAAGCGTACCCGCTAATGAACATACTTCGTGAGAAATACCTTCCATTAAGCAACCATCGCCTAAGAATACGTAAGT
>CAYZLE010000154.1:0-4081 GCA_964479305.1 uncultured Gammaproteobacteria bacterium
TTATGGATTCAAAGTTCAAATAGTTGAACGAATGTCTTATCCTGAAATAGGTTTACAGTTTCAAACAAAACATGTAAGCCATGCGCAAGGAAAAAAAATCTACCCTGGCCACCAAACCAACTTATCAGGGATACAGTCACGGATTTAAAATTAACATAGTGGAAAAGGTAGAAAATGGCCAATTGTCCTGTCGACAAGCAGCTACTCATTTCAATGTTTCTAGAAGATCCGTAACAAATTGGGTTAAAAAATATGGTAATTTAGACAAAAAATTAAGAGGTATGTCTGGTAAATCGTCTAAACAAGAAATAGCTGAATTAAAAAGAAAACTCAAACGTGCAGAAGCAGAGCGAGATATCTGGAAACTGTCAGCAGAAATCATAGAAGAAGAATTAGGGATTGATGTTAAAAAAAAATACTTGTCAGATGTAGACAAGCGTTTTTTGAAAAGACACAAAGGAAAATAAATAAGACGATTCTGGCCAAACAATTAGGGGTAAGTCGTCAAGACAAACATCTCTCGCATGTTATCGGTATGTTAGATAAACGTGGCCTGGCCTTAGATTGGTGTCAAATCATCAGCGACGATATTGATCAGCAAGTTGCTCTCTATAAAAGTACCTTTGCAGGTACGCATATTGTATTTAGTACAGGTGGTATTGGTGCAACGCCCGATGATCTTACACGCAAAGCTGCTGCTTTAGCCTCTGGTTTTGAATTAGAGTTTCACCCTGAAGGTACAAAAATTATCGAAGAGCGTTTTGGCGATGAAATTAATGATGATCGTCGTCGTCTCGTACAGTTTCCAAGATCAAGTCGTTTAATCCCCAACCCGATAAATAACATTCCGGGCTTTAGTGTCTACGATCATCACTTTGTGCCGGGTTTTCCTAAAATGGCGTGGCCAATGATGGAGTGGGTGTTAGACACTCACTATCCCAAAATAGTGCCAAACAAGAAACGTGAAGAGTCAATGCTAGTCGAAGCACTCGAGGGCCAGATAATTGGGCTAATGCAAAACACCAATGAACAGTTCCCAGACGTAAGAGCGTTTAGCTTACCTAAAATAATAGAGGGTAAAGACAAGAAATCACTCGTTTTAGGGGTGAAAGGGGTGGGTGAACAACTCAATCAGGCTATGGGTTATATGCAGGCGGAGTTACATAAAATGAAAATTTCTTGGACTAAAAGCGAAAAAATGTGAATTTTTTGTTAAATTTGTACAAAAACTATACTAAAACAGTCATTTAATTGAATTTTTTCATTGAATTACCTGATGGTTATGCTGCTATAATCAAACGGCTTGAAAGTTTGCCTTAATTAAGTACGCATCATTTCGACCTTTTAATAAGTTAATCGTGTTGTGTTCCATCAGTTATAGCTCCACATTCATGCTTTTATTGCCAATTAAGGCTATGATTAATATTAAATAAAAAGGTTTAGATTATGTCTACTACTACAGGTACAGTTAAATGGTTCAACGAAACTAAAGGTTTCGGTTTTATCGAGCAAGAGTCAGGCCCTGACGTTTTCGCACATTTCAGTGCAATTTCAGGTTCAGGCTTCAAAACTCTTAAAGAAGGTCAAAAAGTACAGTTTACTGTTACTGACGGCCAAAAGGGTCCTCAAGCTGAAAACATCGAAGCACTTGATTAATAGTTAATTAATTGAGTTAGCTGCGCAGCCTCGGCTGCATAGCTAAAGCTTTACTAAAGCCGTTTATTGAATCGTTAAGAATCTTTAAACGGCTTTTTTTATGTCAAATTATTGGTATGATGAATTAACAATAACACTTTGGGATTGAGATCATGGATTTAATGAAATTAGCAACACAATTATTCTTAAGCAAACTAGGTTCTTCTGGTTCTAACTTAAGCTCTTCACTAGTAACAACTGCTCTAGGTAGTCTAATTGGTGATAAAGACGGCAAGCTTGAACTAACTGACCTTATGGGCTTAGTTTCAGGTGGCGGTTTAGCTTCACTTGCAGCTTCTTGGTTAGGCGATGGTAAAAATGATGAGCTACCTGCTAGCAAAATCACAGATATCTTTGGTCAAGCTAAAGTTAAAGACTTCGCTTCACAACTAAACTTAGATGAAGACGTTGCTGCTGGCGGTTTAAGCGGTATGATCCCAGATCTACTAGACCAAAACAGTAAAGGCGGTAGCCTTCTAAGTAACCCAATGGTGCAAAGCGCAGCTAAAGGTATCTTAGGTAAATTATTCGGTCGTTAATCGACTGCGTTGTATATCTAGAAAAGCCGCATTCCTATGCGGCTTTTTTTATGTTTAAATTAAAAGCATGACTCTTATTAAGCACTTCCATAACCGCCTTTTAAATCTGAGCTTAACAATCAGCTTACTATGGCTTAGCTTTGCCTTAGCTTGGCTTGTACTGAGCGCTGCTAACTTCAATTATTCTTTCTGGTATAAACAGCTTAATGTTAAAGAGCACATACAGCGTTACGCACCGCAAAACAGAATGGGTAAGGGCAATTTTGTTTTAACTGGGTCAAAACAACATAGTGAACTCTTCGCCTCGGTTGTCAGCAGTATTAACAAGCAAGGCGATGGTTTGGCTAAAATACAATATCAAGCCGCCACTAAAAACCACGCCTTATTCACACAGGCCGAAGTTATACATTTACAAGATGTCGCTAACTTAATTACTTTAGGTAAAAAGGTGAGCGTGTTTGTATTAATCCTCGCCTTAGTTTTACTGGTTTATATAGGGTTTAAAGCTGTGCCTTTATACAGTTTTAAAAAGCAGGCGCTATCGATTATTGGCTTGGTTGCAGGGCTAGCGTTGCTGGTGTTAATAATTGGGGCTGAAAAAGTATTCTATTGGTTGCACGTTAAGATATTTCCGCATGAGCACCAGTGGTTTTTCCTGTATCAAGAGTCATTAATGGCAACATTTATGAAAGCGCCAGACTTATTTGCGCCTATCGCGCTCGAGTGGCTAGTACTAGCCTTAGCGATATGGTTTGCTTTGTGCTTAGGAGTAAGGCAGCTACTTAAAAAGGCTTTACCACAACTAAAATAATAATAGCTACTAAAGCTAGAACAGGGGCTTCGTTAAACCATCTAAACCAAACATGGCTCTTAGTGTTACGGTCATGCTTAAAGTCGTTTAAAAGTATGCCACACCAAATGTGGTAAGCCACTAAGCCCAAAACAATCAATAGCTTTAGTTTAAACCAAGTAAAGCTCCAAATAACCGAGCCATAATAAGCGCTTACCCAAAAACCCAGCAAAATCGTTAAAATGCCGCCGGGTGTCATAATGCCCCAAAACAGCTTGCGTTCCATTACTTTAAAACGCTCATTGCTAATTTTGTCATCACTCATGGCGTGGTAAACATACAGGCGCGGCAAATAGAATAAGCCGGCAAACCATGTGACCATAAAAATAATATGAAAAGCTTTAAGGTATAACATGGCTTAATTATATACACATTGCTCAATAATATTTTGTACAAAAACTATACGAGTAGGAACTTATTAAAAAAATCATATGCATAACTAAGCAAAGTAGAATAAAGCAGGTATAATCAAGCCTACATTTTTCAGATAATAACAGAGGTACATCATGGCCGTTTTAGTTGGTAAGTCAGCTCCAGATTTTACAGTTCCTGCCGTTTTAGGTTCAGGCGAGATTGTTGATTCATATAATTTTTATGAAGCAAAGAAAGGCAAATATGCCGTTGTATTCTTCTATCCATTAGATTTCACATTCGTATGCCCATCAGAGCTTATCGCTCTAGATAAGCGTATGGAAGAATTCACATCACGCGGTGTTGAAGTTGTAGCGGTTTCAATCGATTCACACTTCACACATAACGCATGGCGTAACACAGCTATCAATGATGGCGGTATTGGTGCAGTTAAATACACAATGGCTGCAGATATGTCTCACGCTATTTGCCAAGCATACGACGTTGAGTCAGCTGGTGGCGTTGCATTCCGTGGTGCATTCATCATCGATAAAGAAGATAACGTTCGTAGCCAAATCGTTAACGATTTACCACTAGGTCGTAACATGGACGAGCTTATTCGTATTGTAGATGCTCTACAATTTCA
>CAYZLE010000155.1:0-4072 GCA_964479305.1 uncultured Gammaproteobacteria bacterium
TTTAAAATAGTTTGTGAGTTGCTTCCATCCGCATCAGCTATTTCTAATTTAAACTCTGGCTTGCCACCACGACGCTTCAGCGTCACATAAGAAATACGTGTATTAAAAACACCCCTAATACCGGTAATCTTTTCATAAATAATGTCGCTCACAGCATGAGCCGATCTACGCAATAACTTTTTGGATGAAGGTAAACTATAACCGGCAATTTGGCGGCCTGTTATAACATCGTATAATTTGAAGTCTACTGAGTATTTATCAACGGCCAGTTCACGCACCTTGCCAACAACTAAATGATTAATATCTAACACGCGCCATTGAGCAAAATTAATTTTGTCATTAATAGCTGGAGTAGAAAGCATATCTTTTGCTTTAAGCGCCTTGAACTCGCCTGAGCGCTCTAAGTCTGAGCCAATTATGCCATCGACACTTTGCGGCGCTTTAACAGCCTTTAGGCCTTCCCAGCCAAAAGGTACAATCGCGATAGGCTGGGCATCATCAGCGCCACGTGTAATTTCAATTTTAAGCACAGCTTGAGCTGATTGCGCCAAAACTAATAATAAAACTAAAGAAATAATTTTTTTCATTATATGTTTACTCACGGTTTAAACGTAAATTCAATTTTTCGACTAAATACTTCTTCAAAACCCGTATAAGGAAGTGTTTTAATTTTTTGCAATGCACTTTCAACCGATGTTCTAAATGCACTATCACCATTGCATGTTTGAACAGCAATATCAATAATCTGCCCGCCTGGAATTTGTTTAACTAAAAGTTCGCAGGAGTAGTTTGGCTGAATGTTAATGGGCTTTCGCCAGTTACGACTAATTTTATCTCTTAGTGCGCGTTTATACTCACTTTTAAGCTTACTTAATCTTGAAGCCTCGGCTTTAAGCTCACGATTAATTTCAGCTTGGCGAATCCTTTCTTCTTCGGCCGCTTCCTTTTCAGCTTTAAGTGCTTTTTGGCGAAGACGTTCTTTTTCTTTTTTCTCTTTATTTAGTTTTTCGTCTTTAGCTTTCTTTTCTTTTTCTAGCTTTTCTTTTTTTAGTTTTTCTTCTTCAAGCTTTTTTTTCTTTTCTTCTTTCTCTTTCTTAAGACGAAGTGCGTCCTCTTGGGCTTTCTTTTCAGCTAGTTTTTTTTGTTCTTCAATTTTCGGATCGGGTTTAGGTTCCGGTTCCGGCTCAGGTTCCGGCTCCGGTTCAATAACAGGCGCAGGAGGAATTTCAGGCTGTATAACTGGCTCAATTTTTCCTGGCTTATAATCTTTAACAACAAAGGCCTGAATAGGTTCCTCAATTTCATCTTCTGACCAATCTATATTTAATGTTAGAAAAACCACAATCCCAACATGAAAAAACATTGATACTAAAAATGAACGACCCACGCCGATATTTTCAAATACAGCTAACTTATCCCTTTTTGGCATTACTTAGATTCAAGATCCGTAATTAAACCAACATTCGGAGCACCTGCTTGTTGCAGCACACCCATAGCTTTAACCACTAAACCGTAATCAACTTTTGTATCACCACGAACTAGTACAGGTAAATTAGGTTTTTTGGCCAATACTATTTTTACAATTTTCTGTACTTGCTCAATGGAAACCGGTTTTTCACTATCATCAGCCAAGTTAAGGTAATACTGACCTTGTGCGTCAATAGACAAAACAATTGGTTCATCATCTGCTGCGGCTATTGGCTTGGTTGAGGTTTTAGGTAAATCAACTTGAATACCTTGCTGTAACAAAGGCGCTGTAACCATGAAAATAATCAGTAGCACTAACATCACATCGATATACGGTACGACATTAATGTCTGACATTAACTTGCGTCTTCTATATTGAAACTGTTCAGTTTGCATAAGCCGCTCTTATTTTGTTTCTGTAGAGGTTTGAATTTGACGCTGAATAAGCGTTGAAAACTCTTCTGAGAACATGCCGTAACGATTAATTAGTCTGTCTAAAGTACCTGAGAAGCGGTTATATGAAATTACAGCTGGAATCGCAGCAAACAAACCCATTGCAGTTGCCACCAATGCTTCGGCAATACCCGGAGCCACCATGCTCAAAGTCGCTTGTTGCACACCACTTAAAGCTCTAAATGAATTCATAATACCCCATACGGTTCCAAACAAACCAATGTACGGGCTTGTTGAACCAACGGTGGCTAAAAAGTTAAGCTTAGTTTCTAAAGCATCTACTTCACGGCCAAGCGAAATACGCATTTGGCGTTGAACAGTATCAAACATCATATCTTGGTTTGTAGAGCCACTTTGCGATTGGCGCAAAAACTCTTTAAAGCCAGATTCAAATATTCTCGCCATGCCACCTTTATAGGTGCCATCTTGAACTTTTACATATAACTCTTTTAAGTTACCACCAGACCAAAACACGTCTTCAAACTTATCAGCACGTTTAGTCGCCCTTTTAAACACACTACTCTTTTGAAGAATATAAGCCCATGAAATAACTGAAGCGAGTAGTAAGATACCCATTACTATTTTGACGACAAAACTAGCTTCTGTTATCAAACTGATTATTGACATATCGTTGGTCATTTATTCATAGCCTCTTTTAATTTCGCTGGTATGCGAGTGGGTTTCATTGTGTTTAAGTTTACTATAACTACAGTGACAATGGCTTCTGCGCAAAGTTCGCCATTTAATGTATCAGAGTGTTTGCTTTTTAATGTAACAGTTTGTAAGAATTGTACTGATGTTGTGCCTAGCTTATGAATTTCGGCGCTGACTTCAATATCATCACCTAAGCGACAAGGTCGGCGATATTGAATATCAATATTGGCGACAACGTAAGATAAGTTTTCTTGTTCTTGCAATACATGAAAATCAAAACCTCTCTGGCTTATAAACTCACTTCTAGCGTGGTCCATATAGCGAAGATAGTTTGCGTGATATACCACGCCTCCAGCATCTGTATCATCGTAATAAATACGTTTTTTAATCGTGCTTTTCATGTTTAATCTTCAATCGGTTTTTTCAAGCCCATTAGATTATAGGCTTGCTGAGTAACGACTCGGCCTCGTGGTGTTCTCATCACTAAACCTTCTTGAATTAAGTAAGGTTCTACAACATCTTCTAGTGTACCGGCCTCTTCGCCTATTGCTGCAGCTATGTTTTCTATGCCAACAGGCCCACCGTCAAATTTATCAACAATAGTTTTCAATAAACGGCGATCAAGCTGGTCTAAACCAAAGCGGTCAACATCTAACATATCAAGAGCCGCAGATGCTGTGGCTTTGTCTAGTACACCATTACCCTTCACTTCAGCATAGTCACGTACACGGCGTAATAAACGGTTTGCTATACGTGGTGTGCCACGTGCGCGGCGTGCAATTTCTGTCGCACCAGCAGCTTCTGATTTCACGCCAAGCAAGCCTGCTGAACGACTTACAATTTCAGTTAATTCTTCAACCGAATAAAACTCTAGGCGTTGCACAATACCAAAACGGTCAAGCAATGGAGATGTTAATAAACCGGCTCGTGTCGTTGCACCCACCAAGGTAAATGGAGGTAAGTCTAATTTTACAGAACGAGCAGCGGGACCTTCACCAATCATAATATCAAGCTGATAGTCTTCCATTGCTGGGTAAAGTATTTCTTCTACAACTGGGCTTAAACGATGAATTTCATCAATGAACAATACGTCGTTGGCTTCTACATTAGTTAGTAGCGCAGCTAGGTCACCTGGACGTTCTAATACAGGGCCTGATGTATGACGAATGGCACTGCCCATTTCATTGGCTAATATGTTGGCCAAAGTGGTTTTGCCTAAGCCGGGTGGACCAAAGATAAGTGTGTGATCAAGCGGCTCTTCTCGCTTACGCGCAGCTTCAATAAAGATTTCCATTTGTTGATGGACTTTAGGCTGACCAAGATAGTCCGCTAATTTTTTAGGACGAATTGCACGATCGACTTTATCTTCAAATTCGTAAGCGGATGGTTCAATGATGCGATCTTCAGTAGTCATAGTTGAATCTTATTTTTTAACTGAGGCTTGCAAGGCCGCTTTAATTAAAGCTTCTACAGTTTGTTCTGCATCGCTTTGAGCGCT
>CAYZLE010000156.1:0-4067 GCA_964479305.1 uncultured Gammaproteobacteria bacterium
AAACGCTTAATAGAAGAATTAAATGCTGAAAACATTGACGGCTTAATTGTAGATTTACGTAACAATGGCGGTGGCTCATTAGAAGAAGTAGGTATTATCACTGGCTTATTTACCCGTAGCGGCCCTGTTGTACAAGTGCGCAAGAGTAGCGGTTATAAAGATGTATTAAACGACCCTGACCCTTCTGTGTCTTACGATGGTCCTTTAGCAGTCATGGTGAATCGTTTATCAGCGTCGGCATCGGAGATTTTTGCAGGCGCCATTCAAGACTCTGGCCGAGGCATAGTAGTAGGCCAACGCACCTTTGGTAAAGGCACGGTTCAAGTGTTAAGCGAAGTGCAATCAGCAGGTCGTATTAAATTTACCAACGCTTCTTTCTATAGAATTTCAGGTGGCAGTACGCAGCACCGTGGTGTGGTACCCGATATTACATTTCCATCTTTTCTTGACGAAGAAGAAATTGGTGAGAGCATAGAAAAACATGCGCTTCCGTGGAATCAAATTAAATCGGCAAGATACTATTACGATGAAACCGTGCAGCAAGCATTACCAACATTGCAGAAAAAACATGACGCACGTACTTTTGACGATATCGAGTTTACTTATCTTAATGACCGCCTAGCCTTAATTGAAAAGAATAGAGACATTAAGACTTTATCGCTAAATATTGAGCAACGTGAAAAAGACAAAGCTAACTCACAGTCTGACCTACTTCGACTTGTTAACAATTATCGTCTACAAAAGAAAGAAGCGCCTTTTAAAAGCTTTAGCGCTTACGAAGAAGATGAGGCCGAAGAGAAAGACGAAAAAGAAGCAGATGCTCTGGCTACAGAAACAGGGATGATCTTATTAGACTATATGCAAGAAAAAACTAGCTTGCGCGAAAGAGCTGCAGCTAAAATTTTAGGTAAGCAAGGTGCTAAAAACTTCCCTGTGAAACTTATTCAGTAAAACTTATCCGGTAAGTTCATTCTGCAAACTCATTCACAACAATAGAATAAAGCCTTAACTAAAACAGTTAAGGCTTTATTTTTACTTCTTATACATATTCACATCTTGCTGAGGATACGGTATTGAAATGCCATTCTCATCAAATGCCAGTTTAAATTTTTCTAATAAGTCACTGTGCACAGCCCAGTAATCTGAAGTTTTTACCCAAGGCCGAACCTTAAAGTTCACACTGCTATCAGCCAATTCACCCACTATAACAATCGGCTCTGGGTCTTTCATAATGCGCTTATCAGCCTTAATGATATCCATCATTAATTCTTTGGCTTTTTTAATATCGTCTTCATAGCCAATACCCATTATTATATCTACTCGTCTCGTATCACGCGCTGAGTAGTTAATAATATTACCGCTGTAAATTTGGCCATTAGGCACAATAACTGACTTGTTATCTGGCGTACGTAATACCGAGCTAAAAATATATAACTCTTCAACCGTGCCCGACACTCCCGCTGCCTCAATAAAGTCACCGGTTTTAAATGGCTTATTCATAATAAGCATCACACCCGCCGCAAAGTTAGACAGTGAAGACTGTAAAGCTAAACCAATAGCCAAACCTGCAGCACCAATTAAAGCCACTAAAGATGTGGTATCAACACCTAGGCGGTTTAAAGCCGCAATAATGACCACCAAAGTACCCACTGCCGACAATAAAGAACAGACAAAGTCAGCCAGCATATCTTCTACTTTGTTGGCATCTAGTACTTTTCGTATGCCTTTTATGGCAATTTTAACGAACCATCGGCCGATTACGAAAATGGCGAGTGCTATAAAAAAGTTACTTACGTAGCCTAAATAGTCAATTTCAGCTAATTTTGATAAATCAAAGCCAGCAATATTCGTTAGTTGTTCTTTCTGCACAGTATTTCCTCGTGTAATACGTTAAAATTAACGTTTATATATTTTGCCAAAAAAATCAGAAATATGACAGACAAGCCAAACAAAAATATTGAAGCCGCAGAGCCAACAAACTTCATTCGCAACATGATTGACGAAGACCTTGCCTCTGGTAAACATAAAAAAATTATTACGCGTTTCCCGCCTGAGCCAAATGGCTACTTGCATATTGGTCACGCTAAATCTATTTGTTTAAACTTTGGGCTTGCTGAACACTACCAAGGCGACTGTAATTTACGCTTTGATGACACGAACCCTGAAAAAGAAAGTAACGAGTACATGGAAAGCATTAAGGCCGATGTAGAGTGGCTAGGCTTTAAATGGGCTGGATTGCACCATGCTTCCGACTACTTTGAGCAACTGTACAAGTTTGCCGTAAACCTAATCGAGCAAAATAAAGCCTATGTTGAAGAACTCAGTGCTGATGAAATTCGTGAATACCGTGGCACCCTAAAAACAGTAGGCAAAAATAGCCCTCACCGTGAGCGCCCTATTGAAGAAAGCCTTAGCCTCTTCGCAGACATGCGTGCTGGTAAATATAAAGATGGCGAACTTTGTCTGCGTGCAAAAGTAGATATGTCATCGCCTAACATCAGTATGCGTGACCCCGTTATTTACCGCATTAAGCACATGCATCATATCCGTACTGGTGATGAATGGTGTATTTACCCTATGTATGACTTCACGCATTGCTTATCTGACTCTATTGAAAATATTACGCATTCTTTATGCACACTTGAATTTGCAGATCACCGTCCGCTTTACGACTGGGTAATTGATAATGTTGATTCACCATCAAAGCCAGAGCAAACAGAATTCTCGCGTTTAAACCTTTCGTACACCGTTACAAGTAAGCGTAAGCTCAACCAACTGGTTAGCGATAAACATGTAGACGGCTGGGATGACCCGCGCATGACAACGCTTTCTGGCTTACGTCGTCGTGGTTATACGCCCGAGGCTATCCGTACATTTTGCACGCGCGTAGGCATAAGCCGTAACGACAGCATTATAGACATGACTCAACTTGAAGACTGCTTACGTGATGATTTAAACCAAACTGCATTACGCCGCATGGCAATTCTTAAGCCGCTAAAAGTGGTGATAGAAAATATTCCTGAAGGTGAGACCTTAACTGTTCATGCACCAAACAACCCAAATGACGAACATGCGGGCAAGCGTGACATTGCCTTTACACGTGAAATTTATATTGATGCTGACGACTTCATGATTGATGCTCCGAAAAAGTTCTTCCGCCTAACCGTTGATAAAGAAATACGTTTACGTGGCAGTTACATTATTAAATGTAATGATTACAAGACTGATGCCGATGGAAATGTAATAGAACTACGCTGCACTTACGACCCTGACACACTTGGCAAAATGCCAACTGATCGTAAAGTAAAAGGTGTATTACACTGGGTATCAGCAGAACATTGTATCGACGCTGAAGTGCGCTTATACGAACGCCTATTCCACGTTGAAAACCCAGCTGGCGAAGAAAACTTTTTAGATGCAGTTAACCCTGATTCATTATCCATTCAAACTGTAAAAATTGAGCCGGCTTTAGCTGAAGCTAAAAGCGACGAACGCTTTCAATTTGAACGAATCGGTTACTTCTGCCTAGATAAAACCAGCACCAAAGATAAACCGGTATTCAACCGCACAGTCACTTTGCGCGACACCTGGGCCAAAAAATAAACAGACATGCTAGTCGATAACTTTCAACGTCAAATTCACTACCTGCGCCTTTCGGTAACAGATCGTTGTGATTTACGCTGCACTTATTGCCTACCAGAAGAATACAGCGACTTTCAAGAGCCTGAAAGCTGGTTAAGTTTCGATGAACTTGAAACCCTTGTGAGTGCATTTGCAAGCTTAGGTGTTAGCAAAGTTCGTATTACAGGCGGCGAACCTCTCACCCGAAAAAATATCGACAACTTAATTCCACGGCTCGCTAAAATACAAGGCATTGATGATTTATCAATGAGTACTAATGCCGTACAACTCAGTCGTTATGCGCATACACTCTCTGAAGCTGGCATAGGTCGTATCAATGTTAGCTTAGACTCTTTAAAGCCCGAACGCTTTCAAGCCATTACCAAAGGTAAACTAGACAAAGTGCTCGCTGGTCTAATGGCAGCAAAAGCTGAGAAGCTTCAACC
>CAYZLE010000157.1:0-4062 GCA_964479305.1 uncultured Gammaproteobacteria bacterium
CACCTATTGCCGAAACAGCCACTATAGGCGCAGCCTCTGGCGCTGCCTTAACTGGTTTACGCCCCGTAGCCGAATTAATGTTTGTAGATTTTGTAGGTGTTTGCTGGGATCAAATTTATAACCAAGCAGCCAAGTTCCGCTACATGTTTGGTGGGCAGCGAAATACTCCCTTAGTTATTCGTGCAGCTTGTGGTGCCGGTTTGCGTGCAGCATCTCATCACTCCCAAACGCTATTTAACTTATTTACATCAACACCCGGCCTGCACGTTGTTATGCCATCCAATGCTTACGATGCAAAAGGTTTATTAAGCTCAGCAATAGCCAGTGATGATGTCGTAATATTTTTAGAAGATAAAACTTTATACGAATCACAGTGCGAAGTACCCGATGAAGCCTACACCATTCCTCTAGGCCAATCAACCCTAGTTAATGAAGGCAAAGATGTAACGATTGTTGCCTTTTCTAAAATGGTTAATACCGCTATAGAGGCGTCTAAAGACTTAGCTAAAGACGGCGTTCATTGCGATGTAATTGACCCGCGCTGTAGCTCACCTTTAGATATTGATAGTATTTTGAAAAGTGTAGAAAAAACTGGGAAACTCGTTGTAGTTGAAGAAGGCACGCCGCGCTGCAGCCTTGCAAGTGATGTAGCAGCAACTGTTGCCGACAAAGGCTTTACTTACCTTAGTGCGCCTGTTAAATGTGTTACTGCACCTCATACACCTGTGCCCTACGCACCTAATTTAGAAGATGACTACATTCCTCAAGCCAGCGACATTATTACAGCTGTAAAATCGGTGATGAATTATGAGTGATGATATAGAAATTATTCGTATGCCTAAACTCGGCCTTAATATGCTTGAAGGAAAAATTAATGAATGGCACATTAAAGAAGGCGACACCGTTGAAGAAGGCGATGACATTGGGCAAGTAGGCACAGAAAAAATTAATCACGATATTGCCTGCTCAATAGACGGTGTTGTAAAAAAACTCTTAGTCGAAGTAGATGATGTATTAGCTGTTGAAAAACCTTTAGCGATTATTGCTAACGAAGACCTTAGCGACACAGACTTTGCATCATTATTAGAAAAGCTAAAGCTAGATTAAAAATGGATACGCTCTATTTCGACGGGCAGTGCTCATTATGCAGTCGAGAGATTGAGTTTTTAAAAAAACATGCAAGCGAATTACAGTTTATAAATATTCATGAACTTGATGACAAACACATACCGAGTAAAGACGACTTACTCAAAGTATTGCATCTAAAATCATCTATAAATAAAACGAATCCAGAATGGCTAAAGGGCCTTGATGCAACAATACAAGCATGGTCACATACGCCTTACAGCTGCTTAATAAGCATACTCAAATGGCCACTTATTAACATTGTAGCTAAACGGGCTTATTCACATTGGGCCAACAAACGTTTTTGTAAGCTCTATAAATAACTGATTAGGGCTAAGGGCTAAACAAATCACTCTCTAGGTTTAATAGTTTTTCTTTAGCTGGCAAACCACCTGCATAACCAACCAAAGCACCATTACTACCGATAATTCGATGACAAGGCACGATAATTGAAATTGCATTTGCGCCATTCGCGTTTGCAACGGCTCGTACTGCTTTTGCATTACCAATGGCTTTTGATAGTTTTAAATAGGTACTGACTTCACCATAGGGGACATCACACAAAGCCTGCCAAACATTTTTTTGAAACTCACTGCCCGCAAAGTGCAAGGGAATAGAAAATTGTTTTCGTTCTTGTAAAAAATATTCATCAAGTTGCTTAATTGCCAAGTCTAAACAATCATCGCCCCCTTCGACATACTCTGCTTTCAAACTATTTTTTACGCGCTTATCTATAGCCTCACGCATTTTTCTATAGCGCCAATCAGCCAAACAAAGCTTACCCTCATAGCCACCTAAAATAATTTCACCCACAGGGCTTTTATAATATTTTATGATTATTTCTTTCATCTTACTGAACCCTTTTTAGTTCACTCCATGATGTTGTATAGCGGTCTGATCGATAGTTTTGATTCATACGCCAATCACTGTTCGCACTAACAGCTGCATACTGTATCGCCGTTCGGCTTTCTCGATTTACAGGATACTTATTATTAATGTCATCTAGTAAAGACGATAGGCCTGATGCTTTATTCTCTGTGGCCGATTTACCCGGTTCGCCCGGTTCATCAAACAAAGACATTTGTAAAATCTGC
The DNA here is from genome assembly GCA_964479305.1 of uncultured Gammaproteobacteria bacterium. Classification (GTDB taxonomy): domain Bacteria; phylum Pseudomonadota; class Gammaproteobacteria; order HTCC5015; family HTCC5015; genus JAHDBX01. Next base: position 2,220 of record CAYZLE010000157.1, read on the forward strand.
TTAGGCACAATATCATTAATAACAACTCCAGCTTTTTTATACACCGTATTTAATTTATAAATAGTTTTTAATCCATTAATCGCTGCCTTAATAAGCGCCTGACTTTCTTGAGATGGTGAGTGCAAAGGTATATTGATTGAAGCACGATATTGTTCTTCATTAGCTTTAAAAGGATTAGTATGAACAAAGACCGTAATAGAGCGTGCCCAGCAGTTTTGTGTGCGAAGTTTTTCGGCGGCAATGCTTGTAAAATTAACTAAGGCAGCTCGCAAACCTTCGTAAGTACTTACTTTTTTACCAAACGAACGCGACACACAAATGTTTTGTTTATACTCATTCTTTGTATCTAGTTGATAGCAATACTCGCCTCGCAACTCTCTAACTGTTCTTTCCAGTTCAACGGAGTATTTTCTACGAATATAACTAACTTCAGTATCTTTTAAACTATTGATACTCAGCACCTTGGTACTCTCAAGAGACAAGGCTATTTTCCTTCCTACTCCCCACACTTCCTGTACTGGCATATTCGCAATCTCTGGTGACTGTTCTAGTGAGTGTAAATAATAAACTCCATTACAATCATCGTTTTTCTTTGCATAACTATTAGCTAATTTAGCTAAAGTTTTATTCGGCGCTATACCTATAGACACGGGCAAACCCAGCCACTGTTGTATTTTGCATTTTAACAAGCGACAAATCTCCATTGCCTGACCAACAGGTATACCAGACAGATCAAAGAATGCTTCATCAATTGAATACACTTCTACATGCGGAAATTCCTGCTTAACGATTTGCATCACTCGCTCAGACAAGTCACCATAAAGTACAAAGTTCGCCGAGCAGAGCTCAACATTGTGCTTTTCTATTTCGGCTCGCCATTTAAATAATGGTGCGGCCATGGGTATCTTTAAGTCTTTAACTTCTTGTGATCGTGCAATGATGCAACCATCATTATTTGAAAGCACGGCAATGGGTTTGTGATTTAGCTCAGGCCTAAATACACGCTCGCAAGAGGCATAAAAATTATTGCAATCGACTATGCCGATCATTATTTACGAAACTCATGAATACAGGCTCGCACTACACCCCAAATAATCAGCTCTTGTTGATCTTTTATGTCTATATTGGGATAAGCAGGATTTTCAGCATCGAGCCGCACAAGAGAGTTACGTTTATATAAACGCTTCACTGTTAGCTCACCATCTAATACGGCAATAACTACATCACCGTGGCGAGGGTTTTCAGCGCGATCAACTAGGAGTAGATCATTAGGAAAAATACCTGCATTGAGCATGGACTCACCACTCACCCGAACATAAAAAGAAGCGGCAGGATGACGAATGAGATAATCGTTTAAATCAAGTTTGCCTTCAACAAAGTCTTCGGCTGGTGAGGGAAAGCCCGCAGCTACTTTGCTAGTAGCTAAATTTAATGACTGAGAATTGTTAGTTTCAACACTTTGAATAGCTTCGACTGTTGGCGATTGCTGAACTAGAGCTGCCACATCGAGTTTTTCATCAATATCGGGTAACCAGCTTACAGGTAAGCGCCTAAGCTCTGTTGCTTCGCCATACTTACCACCGCCCGTTTTTCGGCCAGCATTTTTGCGTTTTCCACCATGTAATATACTCATCTTGAATATTGTACATTATTCAAGATGAGTATATTGCTTAAATTATATAGACACAGCTAAAGGTTAAGCAGGTATAAAACGCAGTGCCACGCCATTATTACAATAGCGCAAGCCTGTTGGACGAGGCCCATCTTTAAACACATGGCCTTGATGTCCACCACAACGCTTACAGTGGTATTCAGTACGCGGATATAGCAACTTGTAATCTAC
>CAYZLE010000158.1:0-4054 GCA_964479305.1 uncultured Gammaproteobacteria bacterium
CTACTGCTTCTTTAACTGTGTTGAATACTGGTAAACCAAGGTGCGTTTGACCGCCTTTACCTGGTGTTACACCGCCAACCATTTGTGTGCCGTAGTCGATCGCTTGCTCTGAGTGGAATGTACCGTTAGAACCGGTGAAGCCTTGGCAAATTACTTTTGTGTTTTTATCAATTAATACGCTCATGATGTTCTCCGCCTTAGCCTTTCGCCGCTGCAACAACTTTTTGTGCAGCATCGGTTAGTGATGTAGCGCCTGTTAGGTTTAGGCTGCTTTCATCTAAAATTTTCTTACCTTCAATAGCGTTTGTGCCTTCTAGGCGAACAACTACTGGTACTTTAACGCCAACTTCTTCAACAGCGCCGATGATGCCTTGTGCGATCATGTCGCATTTAACAATACCACCGAAGATGTTTACTAGAACTGCTTTAACGTTTTCGTCTGAAAGAATTAATTTAAATGCTTCGATTACACGCTCTTTGTTTGCGCCCCCGCCAACGTCTAGGAAGTTAGCTGGCTTGCCGCCGTGTAAGTTAACGATGTCCATTGTGCCCATCGCAAGACCAGCACCGTTCACCATGCAACCAACGTTGCCGTCTAGTGCTACGTAGTTTAGTTCCCACTTAGCTGCTTCTGACTCACGTGGATCTTCTTGTGAAGGATCGTGCATAGCTTGTAGGTCTTTGTGACGGTAAAGTGCGTTGCCGTCGATGCCAATTTTTGCATCTAAGCAGTGTAGGTCGCCTTCGTCTGTTACTACTAGTGGGTTAATTTCTAGTAGAGCCATGTCTTTTTCAGCAAACATTTTCGCTAAACCTAGGAAGATTTTAGTGAATTGTTTGATTTGTGCTGGGTTTAAACCTAGTTTAAAACCTAGTTCACGACCTTGGTAAGGTTGTGCGCCAACTAAAGGATCGATAGTTGCTTTTAAGATTTTTTCTGGTGTTTCGTGAGCAACAGTTTCAATTTCAACGCCGCCTTCTGTAGATGCCATGAAAACGATTTTGCGTGTGCTGCGATCAACAACTGCGCCTAGGTATAGTTCGTCAGCGATGTCTGTGCAAGACTCAACTAAGATTTTGCTAACTGGCTGGCCTTTTTCGTCTGTTTGGAATGTTACCAAACGCTCGCCTAACCATTTTTTGGCAAATGCAGCTGCTTCGTCAGCGCTGTCGATTAGCTTTACGCCACCCGCTTTACCGCGACCACCAGCGTGTACTTGAGTTTTAATAACCCATTTGTCACCGCCAATTTTTTTTGTTGCTTCTGCTGCTTCTTCGGGAGTGTCACATGCGTAACCTTCAGAAACTGGCAGACCGTAAGCTTTAAAAAGCTGCTTGCCTTGATACTCGTGTAAGTTCATTTCTAGCCTGTTGTGTTAATGTTAATAAAAAGGGTTTATTTTCGTTTTTTACGTTGAAAAGTATGAATAGGATGTTCATGTACTGACATAGCCGCTTCGTGTACTGCTTCAGATAATGTTGGGTGAGCATACATAGTAATGGCTAGATCTTCGGCTGTGCCGTCGAATTCCATTGCTAGTACTGCTTGTGCAATCATTTCTGAGCTGTGTGCGCCTACGATGTGAACACCTAGTATGCGATCTGTTTTAGCGTCGGCTAGTATTTTCACTAGGCCGTCTGTTGCCATAACCGCTTGAGCACGGCCGCTAGCTGCAAATGGGAATTTACCCACGTTGTAGTCAACGCCTGCTTCTTTTAGTTCTTGCTCTGTTTTACCTGCCCATGAAACTTCTGGAGCTGTGTAAATTACTGAAGGTACTGTGTCGTAGTTAACTTGTGCGTATTCGCCAGCGATTAGCTCAGCTACCATTACGCCTTCTTCAGAACCTTTGTGCGCTAACATTGGGCCACGTACGATGTCGCCAATAGCGTAAACGCCTTCGGCGCTAGTTTTACACTGTTGATCAACGTCTACAAAACCACGTTCGCCAGCTGCTAGGCCACAACCTTCTGCAAATAAGTTAGCTGTATTTGGTTTACGGCCAACACATACGATTACTCTGTCGAATGTATCTTCTTGAGCGCCGTCTTTGTTGTCGTAAGTTACTTTAACTTTTTTGCTCTTCACGCTAGCGCCAGATACTTTCGCGCTTGTGCGAATGTCTAGGCCTTGCTTCTTGAAGATTTTAAGGCTTTCTTTGGCAATGTCTGTATCAGCCATTGCTAGGAAGTCGTCCATTGCTTCGAATACGACAACTTCGGCACCTAAACGACGCCATACGCTACCTAGTTCTAAGCCAATAACACCGCCACCAATAACACCTAAACGCTTAGGTACTTTAGGGAAGTCTAATGCGCCAGTTGAGTCAACGATGTATTCGTCGTCGAACTTAGCTACTGGAATTTCAATAGGTGTTGAACCTGTTGCAATGATGATGTTTTTAGCTTCAACTGTTGATGCTTTGCCATCTTGTGCTGTTACTTCGACAGTTTTAGTTGCGCCATTTGCTTGAGTGATTACACCCGCGCCTTGTACCCAAGTCACTTTGTTAGCTTGGAATAGGGCTGCAATACCGCCAGTTAGGTTTTTAACTACGCCGTCTTTACGAGCAAGCATAGTGTCTAGGTCTAATTTTGTTTTAGCTTCAATACCGTGTGCTTCAAACTCGTGGTTTGCTGCTTCGTATAGGTGCGAAGACTCTAATAATGCTTTAGATGGGATACAACCTACGTTTAAGCAAGTACCGCCTAGGGCTGGCTTGCCTTCTTTGTTGATCCATTTTTCTACTACAGCCACTTTTTGGCCTAGTTGAGCTGCGCGAATAGCGGCAACATAACCAGCTGGGCCACCACCAATAACGACTACGTCGTATAAAGTACTCATTTTTACACCTTAGGAAGCTTATTCTTCCTGATTTTTTTAATATTTCAGACGTGGCAAACGCCGACTCAGTTTTGCTGGGTCAGCGCTTGCGGTTTTAAGTTCTCTTGCTGCCTTGCTATTTGTTTAGCAAGGTAGTTTGAAAGACTTAGATGTCAAGCAACATACGTGCCGGATCTTCTAGTAAGTTTTTAATTGTTACTAGGAAGCCTACTGCTTCTTTACCATCAATAATACGGTGATCGTAAGAAAGAGCTAGGTACATCATTGGACGAACAACAATCTCACCATTTTCAACAACAGCGCGTTGTACAGTGTTGTGCATACCTAAAATTGCGCTTTGTGGTGGGTTGATGATTGGAGTTGATAACATTGAACCGAATACACCACCATTAGAAATAGTGAATGTGCCGCCTGTCATGTCGTCCATTGTTAGTTGGCCGTTTTTAGCTTTCATGCCGTAGTCGAAGATGCCTTGCTCAATGCCAGACATGCTTAGGTTTTCAGCGTTACGTAGAATAGGTACGACTAAACCACGTGGTGAAGATACGGCAATACCTACGTCGCAGAAACCGTGGTATACGATATCGTCGCCGTCGATTGAAGCGTTAACTTCTGGGAATTGCTTAAGTGCTTCTGTAGCGGCTTTAACAAAGAAAGACATAAAGCCAAGCTTAATGCCGTGCTTGTCTGTGAACTTGTCTTTGTATTTAGCACGTAAATCCATCATTGGCTTCATGTTAAGTTCGTTGAACGTTGTTAACATTGCGCTGTTGTGCTGTGCGTCTAATAAACGGTTAGCAATAGTTTTACGTAGACGTGTCATTGGAACACGTTGCTCTGTACGTGCACCGGCTGGAGCAACTGGCGCTGCAGCAGAAGATGATGCTTTAGCTGCGCCACCTGCTTTATGGTTTAGTACGTCTTCTTTAACGATACGGCCATTTTTGCCTGTACCTTTAATGTCGCTAGCGTTTAGGCCTTTTTCAGCAAGTAGTTTACGTACTGCTGGGCTGAGTGCTGCGTCGCCGTCTGAGCTTTCAGCTGCTGGAGCTGCTGCTGCAGGTGCTTCTTCAGCTTTAGCAGCTGGAGCTGCGGCTGCTGCACCGGCTTTAATTTTGCCAATTACTGTGTCGGCTTCAACAATGTCGCCTTCACCGTGAATAATTTCTTCTAAAACACCATCTTCTTCAGACGGTACTTCTAGCATGA
>CAYZLE010000159.1:0-4054 GCA_964479305.1 uncultured Gammaproteobacteria bacterium
GTGTTGGTGATTGTTGCGTTTCAGTATCTGTAAATACAGCGGGTGCAGCAGCGCTTGTCATGGCGCGTGAATCAGCGATTGGATCTTCCCAGCTTTGCATAATTTCCTCTCTCCTCTATTTTGTTTTGCTATAGGTGTTTTAAGCCTATTGGCAAGCTTCACATTCTGGATCTAAAATCGAGCAAGCTTTAGGTGTGCTGTCGCCATTGCTAACGGCATTAAGTTTGCTTTCACGACCTTCAACTGTGCTTTTCTCTACATGTGTGGCACCCATGGAGCGTAAGTAGTAGGTGGTTTTTAAACCACGAACCCATGCTAGCTTGTATAAGTTGTCTAGCTTTTTACCTGAAGGTTCTGACATGTATAAATTGAGCGACTGACCTTGATCGATCCATTTTTGTCGGCGTGAAGCAGCTTCAACTAACCAACGTGGATCCACTTCAAATGCAGTGGCGTATAAAACTTTTAAGTCATCTGGAACACGGTCAATGGATTGCACACTGCCATCATAGTATTTGAGGTCATTGGCCATGACTTCATCCCAGAGATTGCGTTCTTTTAAGGCATCGATTAAATGTGGATTCGTTACCGTGAACTCACCTGATAAGTTCGATTTCACATATAAGTTTTGATAAGTAGGCTCTATGCTTTGTGTAACCCCGCAAATATTTGAAATCGTTGCAGTAGGGGCAATCGCCATAGTGTTGGAGTTGCGCATGCCAACTGCTTGTACACGTTGACGTAGGCTGTCCCAATCCATAGTTACGCTACGATCTTGTTTTAAATAATCGCCGCGGCCTTGTTCTAACAGTGCGATAGAGTCAATAGGTAGAATACCTTGATCCCACAATGAGCCTTTATAGCTTGCATATACACCGCGTTCTTCTGCAAGGTTGCTAGAAGCTTGAATTGCAAAGTAACTTACTGCTTCCATAGAGCGATCGGCAAATTCAACGGCTTCTTGGCTGCTGTATGCGATGTTTTGTTTATATAAAGCGTCTTGGAAGCCCATCATGCCTAGGCCTACTGGACGGTGACGTAAATTAGAACGTTTTGCTTTGTCTACGCTGTAGTAGTTGTATTCAATAACGTTGTCTAACATACGCATTGAAGTCGCGATGGTTTTTTCAAGCTTATTTAAGTCTAAGCCGTTTTCATCTATATGTGCAGGTAGGTTTACAGAACCTAGGTTACACACTGCGATTTCATCTTGCTTCGTGTTTAGTGTTATTTCAGTACACAAGTTAGAAGAGTGCACTACGCCTGCATGTTGTTGTGGTGAACGTAAGTTGCAAGGATCTTTAAATGTAATCCAAGGATGACCTGTTTCATACAACATGCCGAGCATTTTGCGCCATAGATCTTGCGCATTAAGTCGCTTGAAGCCTTTAATTTCTCCGTTATCTGCCATTTTTTCATAGGCTACATAACGTTCTTCAAATGCTTTACCGCTTAGATCGTGTAAGTCAGGCGTTTCATGTGGTGAGAACAATGTCCATTGTTGTTCTTCAGTAACACGCTTCATGAATAAATCAGGCACCCAGTTAGCAGTGTTCATGTCGTGTGTGCGACGGCGATCATCACCAGTGTTTTTGCGTAAGTCTAAAAACTCTTCAATATCTAAGTGCCAAGTTTCTAAGTATGCGCACATTGCACCTTTGCGTTTACCACCTTGGTTTACTGCAACAGCAGTATCGTTTGCTACTTTAAGGAAAGGAACAACGCCTTGTGATTTGCCATTAGTGCCTTTGATGTGTGCACCCATAGAGCGTACCGGTGTCCAATCATTGCCTAAGCCGCCTGCGAATTTAGATAACATGGCATCATCTTGAATCGCTTCAAAGATGCCGTGCAGGTCATCTGGCACGGTTGTTAGGTAACAAGAAGATAACTGCGGACGTAATGTTCCTGAGTTAAACAAGGTGGGTGTTGAACTCATGAAGTCAAAAGAAGACAACAGCATATAAAACTCAATAGCGCGTTCTTCACGCTCTACTTCGTTTAGTGCTAAGCCCATGGCAACACGCATGAAAAATGCTTGCGGTAATTCAAAGCGAGTATCTTCACTTTGAATGAAGTAGCGGTCATATAACGTTTGCATGCCAAGATACGTGAATTGGTGGTCACGATTCGGCTGTAAGGCTTTGCCAAGTTTCTTTAAGTCATATTCACTAGCAAGTTTTGGATCTAGTAACTCTAGTTTGATCGCTTTATTAATATAGTTTTCAAAGTAGTCTGCATACTGATAAGACATTTCTTTGAAAGTAGCTTCAGATGGAACGCCATATACGAACGTAAGTGCTTCACGGCGTAATGTGTCTAACAATATACGTGCAGCAACATAAGTGTAGTTAGGCTCTTGTTCTATAAGTGTGCGTGCACTCATAGTAGTTGCAGTGCCTACTTCATTTTCTGGAATGCCGTCATATAAGTTGCGTAGCGTTTCTTCAATGATGGGTCGAGCCGGAACATCTGCAGTGTCTAAACAAGCTTCTTCTACCATGCGCGCAAGACGCTCAACATCAAGAGGCTTTAAATTTCCCGCTTCATCTTTTACGTTTAAATTAGGCGTGTCGTGCTCTTGTTGTGATGCTTGTGCAGCAATTTCGATAAGTGCGCGTTCTTGGGTGCGTTCTTCTCTATATAGAACATAAGCGCGAGCAATTTTGTGGTGCTCACTGCGCATCAGTGCGAGTTCAACCTGGTCTTGGATGTCTTCTATATGAAAGGTGCCGCCTTGTGGTCGACTGCGTGACAAGGCATAGAAGACCTTATCTGTAATTTCATCAACCATCTCGTGAATACGAGTGGATGCCGCAGCATGTCCGCCTTCTACAGCAAGAAATGCTTTAGTGACCGCAACCTTGATTTTGTCGCGATCGAAGGTGGTTACTTTGCCATTACGGCGAATTACACGATATTGACCTGGTGCGGTGGCCGCAATCTCTAAATTATTAGGTATATGGTTTTCGTGTGAGGTGTCTGGGGTTTTTTCTTCGGCAATAGTAACGAGTTCTGGCTGCATTTGGTCTCTCAGCAAAAAATTATAAGTTATTGTTTTTACATCCTTTTTTCACGCACCCTTAGATGTGTTTTTATTAGCTTCAGGAAAACTGAAGTGGGCTGCTGTGAACAGAGATTACTATAAATTGGGGTGTGAAATCCGTCAAGCACAACATCTTGTGTGTATAGCGTGGAATAAGCTGTGGATAACCCGTTGGTTTATTACAAACTGGTTAAAATATCCTGAACGTTCGTGGGGTTGCTAAAAATCAAGTATTTTTTGACTATTTTTATAAAAAACTTTCGATACATCGGATAGAAAAGTTTTATAAAAAAATCGTATATTTTATGGGTCGACTAACCAAAATTTATACAAAAACAACCGTTCATAATTCTTCGAATCTAGTTCTTAGATAAAGAAATTTGTTGGAAGTGAATTCAGAGATATTAAGTAAAGAATTTTTATGCGTCATGATGTTTGGGTATTCATCAAATGTAATCATGTTTAATGATTAACCTATGTGATGGCATATCACTACAAATATCCATGAAATGAACCTGAGAAGAAAAAGATAACGCTATGGAGTATCGCTCAAGAGTAGAAGGACCGCATAAACAACGTACAGATTTTAGAAATCTATTGCAGATGTTTCCTTATGTGTGGACATTTCGCTGGCGAGTGTTAATTGCGTTAGCTTGCTTGGTATTGGCTAAAGTTGCGACAGTTGCGGTACCTTTGGTACTCAAGCATATCGTTGATGCATTAGATGTTGAACCTAGCTTGCTTTTATTGCCGCTTGGCTTGTTACTTATTTATGGAGCGTTACGTTTAACCACGGCTTTATTTAATGAAGTGCGAGATGTGTTGTTCGCACGTGTTCGTTATAGCGCAATTCAAAAGCTTTCTACTCGTGTGCTAGAACACTTGCACAATCTTCCTTTACGTTTTCACTTGGAAAAGAAAACAGGTTCAATTACTCGAGATTTAGAGCGCGGTACGCAAAGTCTGTCTTCCATCATAAATTACATGGTGTTTAGTATTGTGCCAACC
>CAYZLE010000160.1:0-4049 GCA_964479305.1 uncultured Gammaproteobacteria bacterium
TTTGTGCTTGAGTATAGTTGTAAGTTAATCAACCAAGCTCAGACGAAATCAATGTTTCCAACTTACGTTGATCAATCGCAAAATTTCTAATGCCTTGAGCTAGTTTTTCCGTTGCCATGGCATCTTCGTTCATCATCCAGCGGTATACGCTTTCGTTGAATGTGCCGACTTTTTCGCAGTCGCTTTGTTTGGCGCTTTCTACAGCTAGTTTCTGAGGCAGTGTGCCTTCAGTGTTTTCAAGTTCTGCTAGTAGGCTTGGTGCAATCGTCAGCAGGTCACAACCTGCTAATTCGGTTATTTCGCTCATGTTGCGGAAGCTTGCGCCCATTACTACGGTTTTGTAGTCAAACTTTTTGTAGTAGTTGTAAATATTACTCACCGAAATTACGCCTGGATCTTCGTTTGGCGCATATTCTGTTTTGTCGGTATTAGCCTTAAACCAATCGAGTATACGGCCCACAAATGGCGATATAAGTGTTGCGCCTGCTTCGGCACAGCCAATGGCTTGGGCCAGACTAAACATTAAAGTCATGTTTACATGAATACCTTGTTTCTCAAGTGCCTCGGCAGCTTGAATGCCTTCCCATGTTGAAGCTAGTTTAATCAATATACGATCACGCTCTATGCCTTGGTCTTCGTACATGGCGATTAAGTGTTCGGCTTTGGCGATGCTGGCTTTCGTATCAAAAGATAAACGTGCATCGACTTCTGTAGAAACACGGCCGGGTACGATATTTAAAATTTCTTTACCAAAGTTTATGCATAGCTGGTCGTTTATTGCGTCTAGCTGCGCAGCGCCACTAAGGTGGCTCGGAATGTTTTTGATAGCGTCATCTAATAAGTGACGATACTCTTCTTTTTGTGTGGCGGCTAAAATCAGTGATGGGTTCGTCGTTGCGTCTTGCGGCGTAAATTGGCGCATGCTTTCAATGTCGCCAGTGTCGGCAACCACGGTTGTCATAGATTTTAGTTGATCAAGTAAATTGTTTTGATTAGCCATTATTTTTCTCGGTATCTATTAGGTTTTATTAAAGGCATTAAAGCTTGTTATATGGTTTTTGTAAAGGTCATATGAAGAGATAGAGTTATATACATTTAGGCAGGCAAAAAAAAGCCTGCGCTATGAGGGGACAGTGCGCAGGCTTAAAGGCTAATTATGAATAGGGATACATAACTAGCATGTGGACGAAAAGTAAGAGTGACGAAACGTCAATAAGTTCAAAGATAATGCAAATTTAGTCAAGAATGACCATATGCTGGGCTTGAAAAGCGTAATCTTAAACTATCTCTCATATATGCTGTCTCATGCTTAAGTAGTGTAAAATCCGATTATTATGGCTTTGCCCCACTAAATAGTTTACCCTCGTGCTTTGTTTATTTTGTTGGATTAAATATGTTCAAGTCCTTATATTCTGTATATAAAACCATTGTTTTTAATAAGCCATATTTAGGCATTTTATTAATTTTAGTGCTGTCGCTTTTGGCGGCTACTCAGCTAAATAAGTTTCGTTTAGATGCATCAGCAGATTCGCTGATTCTTGAAAGCGATGAAGACTTGAAATATTTCCGTGAAGTATCTCGCCGCTACCCAGGAGGCGACTTCCTTTTTGTAGCCTATAAACCTGACGAGTCTATTCTAAGTGGCTCAGTATTAAAGCGTGTTTCAGACATGCAGGCAGAACTAGAAGAAATTGATGGCGTTGACTCAATGCTAACGGTTTTAAACGTGCCATTAATTGATAGCCCTCGTGTGAGTTTTACAGAAATTAGCGAAGGTGTGCGCACGCTGCGCAGCTTGGGTGTTGATGAAAGCTTAGCTTTAAAAGAATTTAAAACCAGTCCTTTATATAAGAACTTGCTAATGAGCCCCGATGGCAAAACAATGGCCATGCAACTTAACCTAAAAGTTGATGAGGCATTAAAAGCCGTAGCGATTGAGCGCGATGCCTTACGCGAGAAGAAATGGTCTAACACTATAACGGCAGAAGAAACTTTAAACTTGACTGCTGTTGAACAAAAATATACAGAACTAAGCACAGTTAACCAAGGTGAGCAGAAAGCCTTAATTAAACAAATCCGTGAAGTTATGGCGAACTACCAAGGGCATGGTGAAATGTACTTGGGCGGTATTTCAATGATTGCCTCAGACATGACTGACTTTGTAAGCCGTGACATTAAAGTATTTGGTATTGCGATTTTATTATTCTTAATCGCCACTCTGGCTTTTATTTTTAGACAAGTGCGCTGGGTTGTTTTACCTATGCTTTGCTGTTTCGTGTCGGTGTTTGTTGTAATTGGTTTAGTAGGTTTATTAGGCTGGCCTATTACCGTTATTTCATCTAACTTTACATCGCTCTTATTAATTATGACCATGTCGCTCACCATTCACTTAATGGTGCGTTACCGCGAATTAAATCAGCTCAATCCAGAGTGGGACCAAAAAGCCTTAGTGGGTGAAACGGTTAAGCAAATGGCTAAGCCGTGTTTCTACACTGCAATCACAACCATAGTGGCATTCACTTCATTGGTATTTAGTGGCATTCGCCCAGTAATCGATTTCGGTTACATTATGGTAGTGGGTATTTGCGTAGCTTTTTGTTTGTCGTTTATTTTATTCCCAGCTTTAGCCTCGCTTTTACAAGCTAAGCCAAAAGCTGATAGCCAAAAAATTACTAATGCAATCTCAGCAGCTATAGCGGGTTTTACACAACGTTTTAGTACGCCGATTTTAGTGGGCTCGTTAATTATCGCTATTTTGTCTGTAGTGGGTATTACTAAACTAGAAGTTGAAAACCGCTTTATTGATTACTTTAAAAGCGACACTGAAATTTACAAAGGCATGTACCTAATTGACCGTGACCTTGGCGGTACAACACCTTTAGATATTGTGATTAAGGCAGACAGTAAATTTACAGAAGCCATGTCACAAGCGCCTGAAGCGCTAACAGAAGACGATGAGTTAGATAGTATCTTTGGCGATGATGACCCGGATGTTTCTCAAGAAACAGCAGCTGTAGAGGCTGAAGAAGATGACTTTGATTTATTGGCTGATGATTACGCTGAAGAAGAAAGTGCTAACAGCAACTTAAGTGCTCCAACATACTGGTTTAACCAAAATGCATTGGCGCGTTTAGAAGCGGTTCATGACTATGTAGAAGCTATGCCTCAAATTGGTAAAGTGTTATCAATGACAACGGGCATAAGAATGGTTGAAACCATTAACGATGGTAATGAGCTAAACGATATTGAGTTAGCCGTATTACGAGCCAAGTTGCCTGCAGCTATTAAAGAGCCTTTGTTTGACCCTTATGTAAGTGAAGATGGTAACGAAGTAAGAATCAGCATGCGCGTTATTGACTCAGATCCTAGCTTGCGTCGTAATGAGTTAATTAAAAAACTAAATGTAGATTTAAAAGAAAAGTTTGGTTTTGAAGAAGGGCAGTATCGTCTAACCAATATGGTTGTTCTGTATAACAATATGCTACAAAGTTTATTTAAGTCGCAAATGATGACTTTGGGTGCAGTAATGCTGGCAATCTTATTTATGTTTGTGATTTTGTTTAGATCACTCTCTTTGTCACTAGTCGCAATTATTCCTAATATATTTGCAGCCGCTTTTGTTATTGGTTTAATGGGCTGGATTGGTTTACCACTAGATTTAATGTCAATCACCATCGCGGCGATTGCCGTTGGTATTGGTGTTGATAATGCTATTCACTACATTGTTCGTTACCGTGAAGAGTACGCGAAAGACCAAGACTACGAAGCAAGCGTGTTTAGAAGCCATGGTACAATTGGTAAGGGTATTTATTTTACTAACTTAACGGTGATTGCTGGTTTTTCAATACTCATTTTATCAAGCTTTACGCCAACAATATATTTTGGTTTGTTAACCGCGCTGGCTATGTTTGCCGCCTTGTTAGCTAACTTAATATTGTTGCCTCGCTTGTTAGTGGTATTTAAACCCCTAGGAAAGTAAGTCTACATAAATCGTAAATAAAAAACCAAAAAATTGAACTAGTACATATAAAGCTAGTCTATTGATTAAT
>CAYZLE010000161.1:0-4037 GCA_964479305.1 uncultured Gammaproteobacteria bacterium
TCTAGCTTCTATTTTTTCTACTTTGCCAGTCTTGGCGTCATGCTGCCGTATTGGAACCCGTATTTATATCAACGAGGTTTTAGTGTGCAAGAAATTAGTTACCTGACGGCAATTGTGGCAGGTACTAAAATATTTGCGCCATATATTTGGGGAAGCTTAGCGGATCACTTTCAAAACCGTATTAAAATAATTCAAATAGCATCTGTTATTTGCTTACTGGTCTTTCCTTTGACTGTATGGGTTGATAGCTTACTTGGCATGGCTTTGCTTGTTGCCTTATTTAGCTTTTTTTGGAATGCATCATTGCCGCAGTTTGAGGCAACGACTTTGTCGCATTTAGGTTCTGAGTCTGAGAGATATAGTCAAATACGTTTATGGGGTTCTATTGGTTTTATTGCTGCAGTAATAGTCTGCGGTTATCTCTTTGAAATGAGCGGTATATCTATTCAACCTTGGCTGGTTATTCTGGTTTTTTTAGGCATAGTCATTTGTAGCTTCTTAATTAAAAACAAAGCCCCTGTAAATACTCACTTATCTCCATCATCCATTAGTTCTGTTTTATTAAGCCGCCCCGTTATAAGTGTATTTCTGGCCTGTTTTATTATGCAGTTTAGCCACGGGGCTTATTACACCTATTATTCTATTTATTTACAAGATAACGGTTATTCTGAAAGTGTAACCGGTTGGCTGTGGGCGCTTGGTACCTTTGCAGAAATTGTTATTTTTATATTTATGCATCGTTTAATTATTAAATTCAAAGTTTCTAGCTTGTTTGTAGCTTGCTTTGTGTTAACCACTATACGTTGGGCAGCAATGGCGTATGTGGTTGATAGTTTGATCTTATTGATTTTAATACAGCTTTTACACGCCTTTAGTTTTGGTCTATTTCATTCTGCAGCTATTCATGTTGTACATGCCTATTTTAAAGGCAGGCTCCAAGGAAGAGGGCAGGCCTTGTATTCAGCCAGTAGTTTTGGTTTAGGAGGTGCTTTAGGTGCTCTATTGAGTGGTTTATTATGGAAGAGCATGGGAAGTGAGTTTACTTTTATTGCCATGGCGTGCATTGCATTTACAGGTGTTTTCGCTAGTTTCTTTATTCGCCTTCCATCTGATACAGGTGTGCGTTCACCCTAGTATTTATAGTGCTAATCCTTATATATTTCAGGCGATTCTTTCTATATTTACGCATATCTTGAAGTATTATCAAGTCCGAAACCATCATTTTTAACCGAAAAAATCTTCATTTCAGTTAATACTTTGCTATTATCGCAAATCATTTTTAATGTATAGATTTAATGAATATAAAAAGCAAACAAATAACCCGATTAATACTCACGCTTAGCGTCTTATGGGTCACGTTTTCAGGTCATTATACCTTTACCCACGGCTTAATCGCTTTTCTGGGTGTTGTGTCTATATTATTGGTTTGTTACTTCTCAGTTAAAATGAGAGTCTTAAACCACCAAGGTCATCCCCTTTATTTCCCGTTTATACAGTTCTCTCATTATTGGATGTGGCTGGTTGTTGAGATCCTAAAAGCCAACATCATTGTAACGAAGAGCGTTATTAGCCCTACACTGAGTATTAAACCTCTTTTAAAGGCCATTCCGTCGTCGCAAAAAACAGAAGTGGGCAAAGTTATTTTTGCTAATTCAATTACTCTAACGCCAGGTACTGTGGCAATCAATATCACGGTAAATAATGATATTTTGGTACATGCGCTTCATGCTCATGAGCTTGATGATCTTGAGGGTGGTCAAATGGATCGTCGCGTGTCTCTTTTAGAGCCAAGTATGGTGTCAGGAATGACCTGTGAAATTCCTTCACCATCAAATGTAGTTGAAAGTGACAAAGCTGGTGAATCGAAATGATGTTTGCCGTTGTTATTTTTGCTGTGCTTATTACTATGATGCTGGCACTGGTGCGAGCCTTATTAGGCCCAACTATTTACGATCGTGTTTTAGCAGTTAACGCCTTTGGTACTAAAACGGTTCTATTAATTGCAGTTTACGGCTTTTTTACGAGTCGCCCTGAGTTTTTAGATATTGCAATTGTGTACGCTTTAATTAATTTTATAGGTACTGTTGCTGTGCTTAAGTTTTTTGAAACTGGAAGCTTAGGTAGTGGTGATTACGAAGAGGATGATATTTAAATGGCATTGCTTATTCAAATACTAAGCTGGGCCTTATTGCTTATGGGAAGTTTTTTTTTAGTAGTTGGTGCTATTGGTCTAGTACGTTTTCCAGATGTGTATACACGCATTCATGCAGCGAGTGTGACTGATACAGGCGGTGCTGCTTTTATTTTAATGGGTTTATTTGTTCAAGCCATATTTGTTTTTGATAACCCAATTGCTGCAATTAAATTATTTTTAATCGCCTTTTTTATGTTGCTTACAGGTCCCACGGCCTCACATGCTTTAGCAAAGAGTGCCCTTATGAGTGGCCTTATGCCGCAGTGTGAAAATGGCAAGACAGTGGTAGAAGGTTCTTTGCTTCCTAAAAATAAAGGTAAGTCATGATTATTGAACAAATAACCATAATGATTTTATTACTGTTTTTAGTTGTTATAACAGTTGGCGTGATTTATCTGCGCGACTTGGTCGCATCGGTTATTTTATTAGGTATTTTTTCTTTAGTTGCTGCTTTAGCTTTCGTGGTTATGGATGCTGTTGATGTGGCTTTTACTGAAGCAGCTGTAGGCGCGGGGATCTCAACTATTTTGTTACTGGGCGCACTTACATTTACTGTACGTGAGCAAAAGGTACAAAAACATAATAACTATGCGGCTTTAATTTTAGTAGTCGCAACCGGTGCTTTGTTAATTTATGGAACATTAGATTTGCCTTCTTATGGTGATGCTACGTCACCAGCAAATAGTCATCCAGATCTTGCTATACACTTTATAAAGGAGTCTGGCAAAGAAGTGGGTATTCCAAATGTGGTGACTTCAGTTTTGGCAAGTTATCGTGGTTACGATACTTTAGGTGAAACGGTGGTTGTTTTTACAGCGGCGGTTGCAGTATTAAGTATGTTGGGTCTGCGTAGAAGAGAGAAAAAGCCGAAGCTTGAGGATAATGAAAAATGATTGAAGGTTTGCAGCAACGCCATCGTGTAATTCGGGTCATTGTAAAATTGCTTATACCTTTCATTATGCTATTTGCTCTCTATGTGCAGTTTCATGGTGATTTTGGTCCTGGTGGAGGCTTTCAAGCGGGTGTTATATTTGCTGCTGCATTTATTTTACATGGTTTAATTATGGGTACAGACAGAACACGTAAAGTTCTAACGCCCTCTAATTTACGTGCATACATGTCGTTAGGTGTATTGATTTATGCAGGCACAGGTGTTGCCAGTTTATTTTTAGGCGGCAACTTTCTTGATTATAATGTCTTAGCTAGTGACGCTAAACATGGGCAGCACTACGGTATTATTTTGGTTGAGTTGGGAGTAGGTCTAACCGTTGCAGCTGTAATGATTTCTTTATTTTACTGCTTCTCAAGCTTAAGAAGTAATACTTAGGTTTATCTAGTCTATGCAATATTTAGCTTTATATAATTACTGGATTGTTGTTGTGCTTATGATGGCGGGTTTATACATCATGATAGCGCGTCATAATTTAATTAAAAAAATGATTGGCTTAAGTATTTTTCAAGCATCAATTTTTTATTTCTACATTAGCTTGTCTAAAGTTAGTGGCGGTACAGCGCCAATATTGGAAGAGGGTAAAAACTATATTTATTCTAACCCTTTGCCGCATGTTTTGATTTTAACGGCAATTGTAGTGGGTGTTGCTACGACTGCGGTTGGCTTGGCCTTGATAGTTCGTATCTATGAAAAATATGACACCATAGAAGAAGATGAAATAAAAGCTATTGATAAAATTGAGCTACAAAAAGAGCTAGAAGAAGAAAACGCAGCTCAAAATAAAACAACAGATAAAGATAAATGAGCTTTATGATTTCAGCTAACTTGCCTATATTTTTAATTATTATTCCCATGATGGTTGCACCATTATGTGTAGCGTTTCGCTATGGG
>CAYZLE010000162.1:0-618 GCA_964479305.1 uncultured Gammaproteobacteria bacterium
CTGGTGAAGGTCAAATATTAACAGCGGGCGGTATTGATGCGCATATTCACTTTATTTGTCCGCAGCAAGTTGAAGAAGCTTTGATGTCTGGCGTAACCACAATGTTAGGTGGCGGTACTGGGCCTGCGACAGGAACTAATGCAACAACCTGCACGCCAGGACCTTGGTATATGAGCCGCATGTTAGAAGCAGCAGAAGAACTACCTATGAACATTGGCTTTATGGGTAAGGGTAACGCGAGTTTACCAGCAGCACTTAATGAGCAAATTGAAGCCGGCGCAATGGGTTTAAAACTACATGAAGATTGGGGCACTACACCAGCCTCTATAGATAACTGCTTAAACGTTGCTGAGCACTACGATATCCAAGTGGCTATTCATACTGATACCTTAAACGAATCCGGTTTTGTTGAAGATACTCTAGCAGCATTTAAAGGCCGTACTATTCACACCTTTCATACCGAAGGTGCGGGTGGTGGACATGCTCCCGATATCATTAAAGCTTGTGGCGAAAATAATGTATTGCCTTCAAGTACTAACCCAACACGTCCATACACGGTGAATACCGTTGATGAGCATTTAGATATGCTTATGGTCTGTCATCATTTGGACCCATCTA
>CAYZLE010000162.1:628-4033 GCA_964479305.1 uncultured Gammaproteobacteria bacterium
AGATATACTGCATGACAAAGGTGCTTTCAGCATGATTGCCTCAGACTCGCAAGCAATGGGTAGAGTCGGTGAAGTTGTTATTCGTACTTGGCAAACCGCGCATAAAATGAAAGTACAGTTTGGTAGTCTTCCTGAAGATAGCGATGGTTGTGATAACTTCCGTGCAAAACGCTATATTGCTAAATACACCATTAACCCTGCATTAAGTCATGGTATGGCAGAAGAAGTTGGCTCTATAGAAGTGGGCAAGCTTGCCGATTTAGTTTTATGGAAGCCTGCATTTTTCGCAACTAAGCCCTCTATGATTATTAAGGGTGGTTTTATTGCAGCCGCGCCAATGGGTGACCCTAATGCCTCTATCCCAACTCCTCAGCCAGTACATTATCGTTATATGTTCGGTGCGTACGGCGCTGCGCGTTCAAAGAGTAGCATTAGCTTTGTGTCGCAAGCTGCTATTGATTTAGGCGTGGGTGATAAGTTGGGTTTGAAAAAACAACTTTATGGCGTTAAAGATACGCGCAGTATCACCAAAGAAGACATGATTTTAAATAACTACAAACCAACAATGGAAGTAAACTCGCAAACCTACGAAGTAAGAGCCGATGGTGAATTACTCGTTTGCGAACCCGCTAAAGTGTTACCTTTGGCACAACGTTACTTCCTGTTTTAATAGATTAAATAAGTATGCAAATAATTACACAATATGCGCAAGCTAGTGATGCCGTTAGTGCGAGCATTACATTACCTTTTGATATACGCCAGAAAGCCCGCTTTAAAGCCAAGCTAGATTCAGGTGAAGATATAGGCGTAACTTTGGAGCGTGGAAAAATACTACGCGGTGGTGATAAGCTTCAAACAGAAAGTGGTTTAATTGTAGAAATAAAAGCTGCACCCGAGACGGTAAGCACAGTTAGTAGTACAGATAACTTATTGCTAACACGAGTATGTTATCACCTCGGTAATCGTCACGTACCCTTACAAATAGGTGTTAATGCAAACGGCCAAGGTTTTTGTCGTTACACTCACGACCATGTATTAGATGACATGGTAAAGGGGCTTGGTGCAAGCATTACCGTTGAACAAGCACCTTTTGAGCCTGAGTCGGGCGCTTATTCAGGTGGCGGGCATGGCCATTCTCATAGTCACGACTAAGCATGACTAATCCTTCACTTCTACGTTTGCTGCAACTTGTTTCACCTACCTTGCCGGTTGGGGCTTTTGCCTACTCGCAAGGTTTGGAATACGCCGTAGAAGAAAAATGGATAAAAGATTTAGCAAGCTGCGAAGAGTGGTTGCATGGCTTATTGCAAAACAATATTGCGCAACTAGATTTACCTTTGCTTGTGCGCATGCAAAATACTTTGCAGCAACAAGATGAAGCTCAGTTCCAATACTGGAACCAAGTCGCATTGGCTAATCGCGAAACACAAGAGCTTCGCTTGGAATCATTGCAATTAGGTAAAGCTTTATTACGTCTACTGAAAGACATGCAAGTAGATATAAGCTTTCTTGCTAGTAATCAAAGACAACAAGACGCTGACTGGCTGAGTGCATTTTCATTAGCGGCTTATGAGTGGGAAATACCACTTAATGACACGCTAACAGGTTGTGCATGGGCGTGGTTAGAAAACCAAGTTGCTGCGGCTATTAAATTGGTGCCTTTAGGTCAAACCGATGGTCAAAAATTATTAATGCGACTCGCCGATAAAATACCGGCTTTAGTTGAACAAGCTATGAATATTTCAGATGACAATATTGGCGCTTTATCACCGGTCATGGTTATAGCGAGCTGCAAACACGAAACACAATATTCACGATTATTTAGATCATAAATTAAGTACTGAGAGATTGATATGAAACAAGTATTAAGAGTAGGAATTGGCGGGCCAGTAGGTTCAGGTAAAACAGCATTATTAAAATGCTTATGCGCAAGTTTAAAAGATCGCTTTAATATTGCCGTTGTAACTAACGATATTTATACAAAAGAAGATGCGCAATTTTTATTACGTCATGAAGCTTTAGAAGCAGACCGCATTATGGGTGTGGAAACAGGTGGCTGCCCACATACCGCTATTCGTGAAGATGCTTCAATGAATTTATCTGCGGTAGAAGAATTACAACAACGCCATGAAGGTTTAGATGTTGTGTTTATTGAAAGCGGTGGTGATAACTTAAGTGCTACATTTAGCCCGGAGCTATCAGACTTGACGATTTATGTAATTGACGTAGCTGCTGGTGACAAAATACCACGTAAGGGTGGTCCAGGTATTACTAAGTCAGATTTGCTTGTGATAAATAAAACAGATCTAGCTCCTATGGTAGGCGCATCTTTAGAAGTAATGGATAGAGATACGAAAAAAATGCGTAAAGATTTACCTTATGTATTCACTTGTTTAAAAGAAAGTGATGGCTTGGATAAAATTATAGACTTCATCGTAGATAAGGGCATGCTTTAATTTTAGGTGTTTAAGTAAACTGTTAAGTTAATAAAATAAAAAGCCCAACAAAGTTGGGCTTTTTTTGTTTTATATTTTTAGTTATCAAATAAGTCGCTTAAGACTTTACACTTTCCGATTGACGTTGCCATAGCTCGGCATAAAGTCCTTTTTGTTTTAACAATTCTTTGTGAGCACCTTGTTCTACAATTTCACCTTGGTTTAATACAATAATTTTATCGCTATCCACAATAGTTGATAAACGGTGCGCTATTGTTAAAGTGGTTTTATCTTTCGATATAAGTTGTATGGCTTTAAGAATAGCTTGCTCAGAATTAGTATCGAGTGAAGAGGTTGCTTCATCGAAGATAAGTATGTCGGGGTTCTTCAGCAGAGTGCGCGCAATCGCAATACGTTGTTTTTCACCACCTGATAATTTTAAACCGCGTTCGCCCACTATTGTTTGTGTGCCTTCAGGTAACTTTTCAATTAAATCACTTAACTGTGCTTGTTCAATGGCTTGGTTTATTTCAGTCTCAGAGGCCTCTGGTTTGCCGTAGGCGATGTTGTATTGAATGGTGTCGTTAAATAAAACCGTGTCTTGTGGTACAACACCAATGCTTTTACGTAGGCTGCTCAATGTAAGGTCGCGGATGTTTTGCTGATTAATACTAATACTGCCTTCATTAGGGTCGTAAAAACGGAATAATAGTCGAGAAATAGTTGATTTGCCTGAACCACTTGGGCCAACGATGGCCACTTTTTGCTTATGCTCGATAGTGAAGTTAAGGTTTTTAATAATAGAGCGTTCAGGCTTGTAAGCAAAGTGTAGGTCTTTGAACTCCATGCCAAAATTGTCACCCCTTAAATTACTTGCCGTAGCTGTATCGCTAATTTTGGGCTGTTGCTCTAAGAGTGAGAACATGCGTTCAATGTGAGTAAGCGATGCGCGAATCTCTCGGTATACAAA
>CAYZLE010000163.1:0-4032 GCA_964479305.1 uncultured Gammaproteobacteria bacterium
TTCTACTTTGTGATTATGAATATCAGCGTCTAATGGTGTAGTCGCTGAGGTAACCGCACCCGTCTTCTGGTCAAAAGCACCGAAAACCAAGCGTGAAATACGAGAATGAATAATGGCGCCTACACACATAGAGCAAGGCTCTAAAGTGACATAGAGGGTGGTATTGACTAGACGATAGTTATCAAGCGCTTTGCCGGCCTGCCTAATTGCATCAACTTCGGCATGGCATGTACTGTCCGATTTTGCGATAACTTGGTTGTAGCCAGTAGCAATCACTTCACCATTTTGAACAAGAACAGCACCTACAGGTACTTCAGCAATATCAGCTGCTTGCTGAGCTTGCTCAAGCGCCATGCGCATAAATTCTTCATCTGTACGCATATAAAACGGCTATTAAGCTAGAGCGTTAAAAGCTTTAGCTTTATTCCCACTCAATAGTTGCTGGTGGTTTGCCAGATATATCGTAAGTTACACGAGAGATACCATCAACTTCGTTAATGATTCGGCGTGATACTTCACCTAGGAGCTCGTAAGGTAGGTGTGCCCAATGTGCGGTCATAAAGTCGATAGTTTGTACGGCGCGAATAGCTATTACATAATCGTAACGTCTGCCATCACCCATTACACCTACTGACTTAACCGGTAGGAATACGGCGAATGCTTGGCTTACTTTGTCGTACCAGTCAAAATTGTGCAGCTCTTCCATAAAGATTGCATCAGCACGTCTTAGTAAGTCGGCATATTCTTTCTTTACTTCACCTAGAATACGAACACCTAAACCCGGACCCGGGAATGGGTGGCGGTAAATCATTTTTTCATCTAAGCCTAAATCTACGCCAATTTTACGTACTTCGTCTTTAAACAGTTCGCGCAATGGTTCTACTAGATCCATTTTCATGTGCTCAGGTAAGCCACCTACATTGTGGTGAGACTTAATAACGTGAGCTTTGCCATTCTTTGCGCCGGCCGACTCAATGACGTCTGGGTAGATTGTGCCTTGAGCCAAGAATTTAATGTCATTTAACTTTACAGACTCTTCTTCGAATATATCAATAAACAGCCCGCCAATAATTTTGCGTTTTTTCTCTGGGTCTTTTTGAAGCTCTAATGCTTCTAAAAAACGTTGCTCTGCATCAACACGAATAACTTTAACGCCCATGCTTTCTGCAAACTTTTGCATCACTTGGTCGCCTTCGTTCAAACGTAACAAGCCGTTATCTACAAATACGCAAGTTAGCTTATCGCCAATAGCACGATGTAGTAAGGCCGCTACTACAGAAGAGTCAACACCACCTGATAAACCTAATAACACTTGCTCGTCGCCAACTTGTTGCTTTAAGCCGTCTACAAGGTCTTCAATAATGTTTTCTGATGTCCATAGACCATCACACTTACAAATGTTTTTAACAAAGCGCTTAAGAATAGCTTGGCCTTGTTTTGTGTGAGTTACCTCTGGGTGAAACTGTAAGCCGTAAAAGCCCAGCTCTTCATTCGCCATGCCGGCCAAAGGTGCATTGTCTGAACTGGCCATTACTGTAAAACCAACTGGAAGCTCCACCACTTTATCGCCGTGGCTCATCCAAACGTCTAGTAGGCCATGGCCTTCTTCGTTTTCTGAGTCTTGAATACCTTCGAGTAGCTCTGAGTGACCACGTGCTCTTACTTGAGCATAGCCAAACTCACGCTCATCTGAAGCTTCAACTTCGCCGCCTAGCTGTTTCGCCATAGTCTGCATGCCATAGCAAATACCTAGCACTGGAACGCCAAGTTCAAATACGCATTGTGGAGCGGTTAGTGTATCTTCAGAGTTAACTGACTCTGGACCACCCGAAAGGATAATGCCTGAAGGATTAAAGTTGCGAATATCTTCTTCTGATGTGTCGCAATTAAATAGCTCGCTATAAACACCCGCCTCACGAACACGTCTAGCAATAAGCTGCGTATATTGTGAACCGAAATCGATGATTAGGATTTTTTGAGATTGGATATCTTTAGACATAGCTACACTTACAAATTAATGTGGTAAAAATTTAAATTAAAGTTGTTTATAAACTTGTTTCTAACCTAGGTAGAAGAACGATAGTTCGGCGCTTCTTTAGTTATTTGAACATCGTGCACATGGCTCTCACGCATACCTGCACCTGTTATACGTACAAACTTAGCTTTAGTACGCATGGCTTCGATATCTTCTGTGCCACAGTAACCCATACTTGAGCGTAAGCCGCCTAGCATTTGATGAATAATAGATTTAACTGGGCCTTTATAAGCTGTACGGCCTTCGATGCCTTCTGGAACTAGTTTTTCAGAGCTATCTTCTTCATCTTGGAAGTAACGATCGCTAGAGCCTTTTTTCATTGCTGCTACAGAACCCATACCTCGATATGACTTGTATGAACGACCTTGATAAAGCTCTATCTCGCCCGGAGCTTCTTCTGTGCCGGCCAATAAGCTACCTAGCATTACAGAGTTAGCGCCTGCAGCAATGGCTTTCGCTATATCACCTGAGTAACGAATACCGCCATCAGCAATTAATGGTACGCCTGTGCCTTTAAGTGCTTGAGCAACAAAGTCTACCGCTGAAATTTGTGGCACGCCTACACCCGCAACAATACGAGTTGTACAAATAGAACCTGGACCAATACCTACTTTTACGCCATCTGCGCCGGCTTTAACTAAATCTAAAGCGGCTTCACCTGTAGCAATATTGCCACCGATAACTTGAACTTGAGGAAAATTATCTTTAACCCACTTAACGCGATCTAATACAAATTGTGAATGACCATGGGCTGTATCTACAATAATAACGTCTACATTAGCTTCAACTAATGCTGCAACTCGTTCATCTGTACCTGCACCAACACCTACTGCAGCACCTACACGAAGTCGGCCTTGTGAGTCTTTACATGCGTTCGGATGGTCTTTAGCATTCTTAATATCACGTACTGTAATCATGCCACGTAATTCAAAAGCATCATTAACCACGAGTACTTTTTCTAATCTGTGTTGTTGAAGCAGACTAATTGCTTCTTCTCTAGGACTACCTTCTGAAACGGTAACGAGTTTTTCTTTAGGTGTCATGATAGCGCTTACTGGGCTATCGAAATTCTTTTCAAAACGTAAATCACGGCTGGTAACAATACCAACAAGCTCGCCATTATCGACTACTGGCATACCTGATATGCCCTTTTCTTTACGCAAATCCATCACTTCTTTAACGGTAGCAGTCGGTGCTACTGATATAGGGTCTTTAACAACGCCACTTTCATGCTTCTTCACTTTGCTGACTTCTTCTACCTGGCGATCAATATCCATATTCTTATGAATAATGCCAATTCCGCCTTCACTTGCTAGTGCAATCGCTAAACGTGCTTCAGTCACTGTATCCATAGCAGCAGATACAATCGGAGCGTTTAGTGTAATTTCACGTGT
Organism: uncultured Gammaproteobacteria bacterium; assembly: GCA_964479305.1. Lineage (GTDB taxonomy): Bacteria > Pseudomonadota > Gammaproteobacteria > HTCC5015 > HTCC5015 > JAHDBX01. The sequence continues at coordinate 3,430 of CAYZLE010000163.1, forward strand.
TAATTGGCAGCGCAGATCAACGTCTTTAGGCAAAACGGTAGAGTGGCCGGGTTGGAGTAATATATCGTCGAAAGTAAGTGCTTCACCAACAATGTTCATGCATTTAACCTTTTGCTAGAGCATAAATAAAAAATGAGGGAGAGCATTTTAGAAAGAATGCTAACGCCTCTGGAATTAGCGAATGGATTATACCGTTGTGAAGAGCCTTGGTAAACTAAAAACTATGCTGATTTTAATTTACTTACATTATCGGCAGGCTTGCGCACTTCTATAAAACTACGAGTTGACTGGTTTTTCACTGTAAAATAGCGGTATGATCCATCTTCAAGTTTAACTTGCTGGATATGAGGATAAGTTTCATTCGGCTCTAAGAAACCCACTAGACCATTCCCCTGAGTGGGAACAACTTCAAACAAATGTCCAGATACTTGATAATATTCTACTGTAGACATCGATCTTCCTTTATATCGTTTACAATTGGTATTTAGTGCATTCTACATCTTTATAACGTATATATACATACAAAATTATGACAAAAACTGTTTACAGCGTTTCTGAACTCAATAAAACCGTTCAACAGTGCTTAACATCACAATTCCCTAC
>CAYZLE010000164.1:0-4018 GCA_964479305.1 uncultured Gammaproteobacteria bacterium
CTTCTTTACAGCAACAAGGTTATGCTGATCTCTCTGAGCACTTGCAGGCAAAGGTGGGAGAATATTTTGCCAATGTAAAAAATGGTGATGCGCCAGCTTGGTTGCAGGCACTTGAAGATTTGCCAGAATTACGTTCTAAACAAAATGACTTTGGCCTAGATGTTCCTTCTATCGGATCTTCCAGTAGTGATAAGGATGATTTGACGGAAGTTGATCGTTCAAAATTGATTGAGTGCTTAAAAGCGATGATGCCTTGGCGCAAAGGTCCGTTTGAAGTATTTGGCGTATTGATTGATAGTGAGTGGCAGTGCCAGCTCAAATGGCAGCGCTTAGCTAAGTATGTCAATCTACAAGACAAGCGCGTATTAGATGTTGGTTGTGGCAATGGTTACTACATCTTACGTATGCTAGGCGCAGGCGCTAAGCAGGTTTTAGGTATAGACCCTATGCTGCGTTTTGTATTTCAGTTTGAAGCTTTAAAGAAATATTTTGGGCAAACACTAGCGCCTGAAGTTGCGAATATTCTGCCACTAAGTATGCAAGAAATGCCGGCTATTGATTCAGGTGTAAATGTAGGCTTTGATGTAACTTTTTCAATGGGAGTTCTCTATCATCGCCGTGATCCTCTCGACCACATTATACATTTAAAAAGCACTTTGGCTGAAGGTGGTGAGCTAATATTAGAAACACTCATTATTGAAGAGGGTGCGGAGTGGGGCGACTTGCTTGAGCCTGCTAAAGACAAAAGCCGCGATAAGCGCTATGCAAAAATGAATAATGTTTGGAATGTTCCAACAGTAGCTTTGTTGCAGCAATGGATTAAAGACTCAGGCTTTGCTTCTAGCGAAGTGTGCGATATATCGACAACTAACTTTGAAGAACAACGCCAAAGTGAATGGATGGTGTTCCACTCTTTAGAGAACTTTATGCACCCCGATAATAAAGACCTGACTATTGAAGGTTACCCAGGGCCTAGGCGTGTACTGCTGCGCTGCAAGGTCTAATTTACCTACTTAGGCGCTTAATTAACGATTCTTATCGTTAAACCATTGTCGCTTATCGGCTTGATAATAGAAGCACGGTGGCTTTTCACATATAATCATCACTCTTTAAAACCGCAATAAATGTATTGGTAAGTTATTCCTATGAAAAAGAAAACAGTTGCTCTATTTATTCTTGATGGCTTTGGTTATTCCGAAACATCTAAATCTAACGCGATTGAAGCGGCTAATTCGCCTACATGGGATCGTTTGTGGGACCAATATCCACATAACCTAATCGAAACCTCAGGCATGGCTGTGGGCTTACCTGAAGGTCAAATGGGTAACTCAGAAGTGGGCCACATGAACTTAGGTGCGGGTCGAATTGTTTACCAAAACTTTACTAAGATTGCGAAAGCCATTGAAGATGGCGACTTTTACGAAAACGCGGCGCTATGCGGCGCGGCTGATAAAGCCGTAGAAAATAATTCAGCAGTACATATTATGGGCTTGCTATCACCAGGTGGCGTGCATAGCCATGAAGACCAATTAGTAGCCATGATTGACTTGGCGTATAAACGCGGCGCTAAACAAGTTTACTTACATGCCTTTCTAGATGGGCGTGATACACCACCAAGAAGCGCTAAGGCGTCTTTAGAAAAAATGGATGCTGCATTTGAAGAGCTAAAGCCTTCAGGTGCAAGTGGTCATATTGCTTCTATGATTGGTCGTTACTATGCAATGGATAGAGATAATCGTTGGGAGCGTGTTCAACAAGCTTACGACTTATTAACTCAAGGCACAGCGGCTAATGTTTCGGCTAATGCTTTAGAAGGTTTGGAGATGGCTTATGCGCAAGATAAAAACGATGAGTTTTGCCCAGCGACTTCTGTGCAGCCAGACGGCAAAGCGGTAACAATTAATGACGACGACGCTGTAGTATTTATGAACTTCCGTCCTGACCGTGCGCGTGAACTAACACGTGCATTTGTTGAGAAAGATGTGGATGCAGAGCTTAATCAAAGTGTTCGTCCTAAGCTTTCAGAGTTTGTGATGTTAACTGAGTTTGCTGCAAGCATTAAAGCGACATGTGCTTATCCACCAGAAAAATTAGTTAATACCTTAGGTGAGTATTTGGCCAAAAATGATAAGACTCAATTACGTATTGCTGAAACAGAAAAGTACGCTCATGTAACTTTCTTTTTTAGTGGTGGGCAAGAAGCTGAGTTTGAAGGTGAAAAACGTATTTTAATTCCATCACCAGATGTTGCTACTTACGACTTGCAGCCTGAAATGAGTGCACCAGAAGTAACAGATAATTTAGTGACTGCAATCAAAAGTGGTGAGTACGATGCTGTAATTTGTAACTTTGCTAACGGTGATATGGTTGGGCATACCGGTAAAATGGAAGCGGCGATTAAGGCGGTAGAGGCTTTAGATGTTTGTTTGCAGCGTGTAACCGATGCCATTTTAGAAGTAGACGGTCAGTGCCTAATTACGGCCGATCACGGTAACGTAGAGCTTATGTTAGATCCTCACACAGGCGGTGCTGTTACATCGCATACAACCGGTCCTGTGCCACTGGTATATGTGTCTAATAATAAAGAAGCTGAATTAAAAGCCGGTAAATTATCAGATATTGCTCCAACTCTGTTGGCTATGCTTGAGATGAGTCAGCCTAAAGAAATGACGGGTAAAAACTTATTATCTTAATTGAGTCCTTGTTAAGAGCTTTAAAAGCCTGCTTATGCAGGCTTTTTTATTGTCTGGTCATTAAGTTAACATTGACAATGTGTTGACATACTATTATATTTGATATAATAATGACAATGTATTGCTATTATTTCTGAGAGTATTGAAATGAAACCTACACCTGAGGGAAGTTTACTCACTGGTATTTTTTTAAAAACCTTCAAGCTGCATGGACAGCTCGTATCAGAAAGTGACCTTTTGGTTAAAGAACTTGGCTTAACAAGTGCCAGATGGAAAATTTTGGGTGCATTAGTACATACGATTACACCGATGACTGTGCCCGATATTGCGCGTGCTATGGGGCAATCTAGGCAAGCGATACAACGAATTTCAACTGAAATGATAGCCGCAGGCTTATTGGTGACTCAGACAAACCCTAGTCATCAGCGAGCAAAATACTTAGCTCTTACCGATAGTGGCAAGCATGCATATGAGATGGCTATGCAAAAACAAACGCCATGGGTAAATTCTTTGGCTAAAGATATTGATGAAGAAGACTTAGAATTAGTTAATTCGGTACTAGAAAAATTAACACGGCAATTTGATGCTTAACAATGCTGATAATTAATTGCTAATTAGGTTTTGGCAATTACAGAATCTAGTTGTTTATATATCTCTTGTGGAGTTCGAAGTTTTTTCACTTGATGAAAAAGCTCTAAAGCTTCGGGGTATTGTTTTTGTAAAAAAGCGAGCCACTGCTTCAAACGATTGGCTATGAAAGTAGGATGCTTGCTTTCGGTGCTGTGTAAATAGCGAGTCACGGTAACTAAAATTTCATCCCAGCTTAAAGCCGTATACTCTTCGTTTAAGTGTGCACTTTTAATTTGTTGGGCAAGATCTGGAACGGTCATCGCTCCTCGCCCAATCATTATGTCTTCACAACCGCTATCTTGTCTTGCCATAAGGGCATCATCGTAAGACCAAATTTCACCATTAATGGTAATAGGCATATCGTACTTTTCTTGAAGACCTTTTACTTGATGCCAATGCGCGGGTGGCTTGTATTGGTCTGTACGTGTTCTGGCATGTATGCAAAGTTCATTTGCGCCTGCTAAGGCAACGCGGTCGACAATCTCGTGTAGTGAATCACTGTTATCAAAACCCAAACGAATTTTAGCGGTAACAGGGGTGTTGCTATCAACAGCGTCGCGCACGGCAGCGACAATATTGCCGACTCTTTCAGGTTCTTTTAAGAGTGATGATCCGCCATTGTTTCTCGTCACGGTTTTAGATGGGCAGCCAAAATTAATATCAATGCCTGTAGGTTCTAGCTTGGCGGCATTGGC
>CAYZLE010000165.1:0-3983 GCA_964479305.1 uncultured Gammaproteobacteria bacterium
ATCGCTTTTATCATTTCTGGTGATGAACATGCCGGCCCGATGGTGGCGACGATCTTGGTTTTTCTTACAACATTATCAGTAGATTGTAGGTCGTTCATTTTAGGTCGGCTGCAAAGCTCTTTATTTAGAGTTGTGGAATAGTGGGCCTGAAAGGGTTGTAGCCTTTATCTTGCCTATATCTATATGAGTCGAAGTGACTCGTCGTTTTTATGTGTGTAACTGGAAGAATTGTAACAGTGTGTTTGATTTACAAACTTGAGTACGGTCAAAGCTTCTTTAATTCAAAGCTAACGGTTGGAAATGAAGTTGTGGAATAGGCAGCGCCGAGAAGTTAAATGAATGGTGTTCGACACTGTTCTAAATCCAATATGTGAAGGAACCCTAATATTGAAAATTTGAACTACAATTATCGTTAACTATTATTAGAACGTGTATATGGACTCAGTTCATATTTAGAGGTTCCATTGATTATTCGTAAACTGATTATTTTTGTTGTGCTGAGCCAGTTAAGTGGTTGTATGTCTATTCCACAAACGCGTCCATTTGTTGATCAAGTAACCAAGCAACAGGCTAAGACTTTCCCTCGTTATGCAGAGTTTGCAAATGTGTATATACAACGTCCATATAGTAGTCGTTGGACCACGTATTATGATGTTTTTATTGATGATAAACAGGTTACACAGCTTCAGATTGGGCAATCGACGAATTTAAAAGCAGCACCTGGGCTATATCGTTTTCGTGTAAGTGAGCCAGAAAATGAATATAAATTAGGTGTAGACCTTGTTGCTGAGTTCGAGCTTGAACTTCAAGCAGGCGGCCAAGTTTTTCTCACCTGCGGTGATAATCGCGAATGGGATGCTTCGGATCGTTTCATGTTACCAGCGCAGGCGTGTGGTGAGGGTGGCGAACGTCGTTGGGTTACACAGAACGGGGTTAAATTTTGTGGTCAGCCGAAGCCTGATTTTAAAAGTAAACGTGAGCTTGAATGGCATGGTGTTGTATACAGCAGGGTTGAATTTAATAATTGTCGGTTACTGAAAGACTCAAGCCGTTTCATGAAGGCTACCTATGAGATGCATGATAATCACGCTCATATGGTTGCCTCTGATGTTGAAATTGTAACACCGATGAAAGGCATGGCTGCCTCTAGTAAGAGCACAGTTGCTAAGGCTGTACCAGTGGCCGCAAAACAAAAATCGGTTACTTCGCCAGTTTTTGCCGCACTGAAAAAAAGTGAGTCATGTAAGCTAGTTAATACACATTGGGCTTATACAGGTGAGAGTTGTAAGGGTGGATTAGCCACTGGTAAGGGAAGTGCAGAAGATAATCAAGGACTTAAGTTTATCGGTTCATTCGCTAATGGTAAGCGAGTCGAAGGTGATATTTACCAGAATGAAGAAATGATTTTCTCTGGCAAGTTAGTTGATGATAAGCCGCATGGAAATGCTGTTTGTTTGCACGAAGGTGAGTATGAAGAGTGCCGTTATTTTAAAGGTAAGCGTATAGATACTTTGTACAAAATACGTAAAGAAAATGACAAGATGCGAGCTGATATGAAACGCAATAAGCAGGCGCGACCTATTTCAACTTATTCTAGCTCTCAGTCGAGTAGTGTGACTGATTATGCTGTCAATGCAGCACAAAAAGAGGCGACAGACCGTGCGGTCAACTACATCTTTGATAGTTTGTTTTAGCTAGGAAAAATGGTGGGCCTGGAAGGACTCGAACCTTCGAGCTGCCGATTATGAGACCCGGCTAGCGAGTCTTGAAACCTACTGAAACTGCGCTGTGTAGGCGTCTAACAGGTGAGCCTATACCAGTTTCCTTACCACTAGTGCGATCGAGGTATATTTTTGCACGTGTTTATTTAGGTGGTTTGTTGAAGCGGTTCTAAACGGCTGCTAGTCATTACCAGTTTTGTATATATCGCCTTGTTTTGTAGTCAAAATTGAGGAGTCCTCTTTTCTGAATGCGCCTGGTATTTATCGTTATCAAAAGCCATATAGATTAGATAGTTCTAAAGTTTTTAGTAGTGGCTAAAATTTTCTTATAACCTTTCTTGCCCCTTCAAATATAGGTGTAGCAATATGATCGGGAAAATCTTGAGATAAACGTGATGAGACATTAGAAATTACTCCATCTGCTTTACTAAGAGTTTCGTCGATAATGGATTGCATTTCAGTTTCTGGAAAATTAACTCTCTTAGATTCGTCAAACCAGTGTCTAGGTGTAATGGTGTGCCATGTATAATGTGTATTGCTACCATGTAAGGCCATCGCCATTTTCATTTTTTGATAATCTATTTGTCGTTTCTCAGCGAGTGGATATGCTGAAATGACATCGTACAGTGGTGTGAGCTCAAACCTTCCTCCCTGTCTCAGAAAGATGCTGAAATTCTTAGCGTGACCATCAATAGCACCAAGTAACCAAAATAGAAAAATACTTTTCATAAATTGTTTTCGATCATCTTCGGCCTTTACTGAAGATTTAAGCACGTCCATTATCGTTAATGCACCGGGGCCGCCATCGCCCTCATATTTTAAAGCGGGTGCTGTGCCCGTCGCCTGGCACATATCTTCGGTTGGGTGTCTGATAATCCATGATGCGTCTTTAGCTAACTCCCTATCAAATCGCTTAACGGCCAGTGCTTTCGTATCTTCAAAATTTTCGATGGATGCTTCTGCAACGGGTAGTCCAAACTCTCTAAGAATCTCAAGGCATAGCCATTCATTTTCTACGCTGTCTGATAAATCTATGCCATGCTGTTCAATGTTGCCTATGGGCAGTTTGAAAATATGTGTCGTCGGTGTTGCGCCTGTTGGTCGAAGCCATTGGCCTTCATGAAGTAGAAAAGCAGTTTTTTCCTGTGCGCCAGCGATGGATATCCTGAAGTCCTGATTACGATCCATACCTAATGGTGCGGCTTTGTAATTTTTTAACTCATTTGCGATATCGCTAGTGCTTAATGGCGTGCCTTCGATTTTTTTTATATCTATATTTTCTTGCTCAGAAAGTAACTGAACTGCACCAACACAATCGCGGCCAATGTGAGATAGCAGGTCGAAAGCTTGATTTGTTGTTGCGCTAAACCGTGCTTGTATTCGATTTCTAATATCGATGCTATCGGGGAGTAAGTTGTCAAAATAATTATAAACCCTGTCGCCCTTATGTCTTTTGTCTGTTAACGGTAGTGATAGTGAAATCGGAATAGCCGCTCTTGTGTCTAACCAGGTGTCGCTATATATAAATTCCTGTTCACCGCCACGACGTTGTATGTACTCACCAACGTCATAGCCATTCATATATACATACAATGATGCCATTACCAAAGATCCTCGTTCTGCGAAGGTTTGTTCCTTGGTTCAAGATGCATCTCTAGTCCCAGAGCCGACATATACTTAAAGATGCTTTCCATGCGAACACCGGGTAAACCTGATTCGATATTAGAAACCGTTTTTTGAGGTAGATTGAACTTACTGCCCGCTTCGCTCTGTGACATGCCAAGGTCTTTTCTATAGCACCTTAGCACTTTGCCTAAAGTGTCTGGTGAGGTGATTGGAATCATAAGTACGTCTCTCCTAAATAATACCGTCAAATATAACAATTACGTTATATTTTCAAATTATAACGGTAAAGTTATAAAAGTCAAATATAACTTTAGTGTTATAAAATATAGTTAAAATATTTACAGTCACTATGTTTCTGTAAAATAATTGTTGATTCAGTGAGGTTGTTCGGCTTAATGAGCCCGTATACATCTTCGATGAGAAGAGGTTTAATGAGGTAAAGGAAGGTCGGGGTTTATATGCTACAAAATCAACTGCAGCTAAGGTGGATGCCATTTCTCATGCGATAAAGAAGGCAATAACTGAAAAGATGGGCGAAAACCCCGCGTTTTGCGAGAAATTTTCTAAGCTCATCCAGTAAGCGATTGATGATTTCAAAGTTAAGCGTATTTCAGATCTTGAATATCTAAATCATGA
>CAYZLE010000166.1:0-3972 GCA_964479305.1 uncultured Gammaproteobacteria bacterium
CGCGTTACTTTAAATTGCATTTCGGTTAATTGTTCTTTCCACTCTTTTTCGCTTTTTTCAATTTTAGTTGTCATGTTTTGCCGCCGATAGTCTTGCGTTAGTCATAGATAAACGATAAAGCAAAGTTTCATTAAAGGTTTTATAGTAATTAAGCTGGGTTCTTTCAGACAAGGATTCAATAGACAAAGAACTAAGCTTCATGACTAAAAGATCTTCTTTAGCAATAACTGAGGCTGTTCTCTTATTCCCCATCAACATGCTAACCTCACCAAAGCAGTCACCTTGCTGAAGTTCAGCAATAGTCGCATTATCCTTCTGAATATTTACTTCACCACGCGTAATAATATAGAAGGTACGATCTATATCACCTTCTTGAATAATCACATCTCCTTTAACGAAGTTTACAAATTCGCTTTTTGTAATAATTTCATCAATTTCATCTTGGGAAAAGTTTCTAAAGAAATCTAAATTAGATAAGGTATTTCTATTTTCTATTTTAGCGATACTTCTTTCTTGTTCGCGCAAAGCATCATAAGACTTCATTAGCGCAGCGGCAAACTCATCGCATGAATCAAATCTGTCCGCTTCATTTTTACTCATAGCCTTATTAATGATCACAGATATAGCTTTAGGTATTTTAGGAGAAACTTCATGAAGCATAGGCGGGTCAAGCTTAAGTACTTTTTGTAAAACTTCTGCGACATTTTCATCCGTAAATGGCCTTGCGCCTGAGAAAAGATGATAGGCAACCACCCCTAAAGAAAACTGATCTGTTTTAGGCTTAAGCGTTTTACCTTGTATTTGCTCAGGGGACATATAACTAGGCGAACCCAGTATAGAATCAGGATTAACACTATCACCCTCTAATAAAGAGGCGATACTAAAATCCATAATTTTCACATTACCTTTCTCAGTCAGCATAATATTGCTAGGTTTAATATCGCGATGAATTACACCTTCACTATGTGCATATTCCAAGGCCTTACAGCACTGAAATATTATTTGCACTTTTGCCTCTAAAGACAGTTTATTTCCTTTAATTACATCAAGTACGGTATTGCCCTTAATGTACTCCATAACAATGTAATAAAAGTTATCTTGGTAACCCGCGTCGTACAAACTTACAATATTAGGGTGTGCTAGCTTACCTGCCGCATGCGCCTCTTGAAAAAATGTATTGCTAAATTTTTGCGTACCCTCTTTGTTGATGGTACTTTTTGATAGCGCCACCTTCAGGGCTACATAGCGATTAATAAAAGGATCAAATGCGCGATGAACAACGCCGCATGTCCCCCTTCCTATCTCTTCTTCAACAATATATTTTGAAATTTCCATATAAACACCTAAGCTTACAAAGCCTGAATTATTCTTTGGTGTATTCCTTGAAAACCACCATTGCTCATTACAATAATATGGTCGTTAGTTTCTGCATTATCTTTAATACTTTCAACTATATTTTCAATATCTGAATAAACCTGAATATTTTTTCCGCCTACATTCTGAAACTGTGTAGCCAAATCATCATCAATATATAAATAGCTTAAATCTGCGTCGTTCAAGCTGTCTATCAAAGTATCGTTATGAACACCCATTTTCATAGTATTTGAGCGCGGCTCTAATACAGCTATTACACGACCCGTTTTAATTTTAGCCTTTATACCTGCTAAGGTCGTTGCTATTGCGGTTGGATGGTGAGCAAAATCATCATAGACATGAATATCGTTCACACTATCTAGTAACTCCAATCTGCGTTTAGTGGTTTTATATTCAGCCAATGCTTGCGCCGCCACCTCAGGCAAAATACCAACATGATGCGCAGCTGCAATCGCAGACAAACCATTTTGCATATTGTGATCGCCGATTAAATCCCAGCTAACCTCAGCCACTGTTTTGCCTTTATACAACACCGTATAGCTTGAAGCACTTTCATGACTTTTTTCAGCAGACCAAGCACTTGTATTTGTAGCGTTTGTGGACAAGCTTTCATTATCCGACCAACAGCCCATAGCGAGCACTTCGTCTATAGCCTCTACATTAGCTGCACTTAATACTTTGCCTTGTGGTGGCACAGTACGAACCTGAAAATGAAATTGTTTTTGAATAGCTTTTAAGTCATCAAAAATATCAGCATGATCAAACTCTAAATTATTAATAACTAAAGTCTTGGGATGATAGTGTAAAAACTTAGAGCGCTTATCAAAGAAAGCGGTGTCATATTCGTCCGCCTCAATCACAAAGAAGCGACTAGGCTCATCGCCATCCATACCTAAGCGAGCAGATAGTCCAAAGTTTTGTGGCACACCGCCAATTAAAAACCCAGGGTTAAAGCCAGCATACTCAAGTATCCAAGCAAGCATACTACTTGTACTCGTTTTACCATGAGTGCCAGATACTGCCAACACCCATTGATCTTTCAGCACCTGCTTATACAACCACTCAGGCCCTGATGTGTACATATACCCCTTGCTTAGCATTAACTCTACTGCGGGGTTACCTCTACTTAATGCATTACCAACAATTACAATGTCTGGCTGCTCAGAAAAATCTACATTTTCAAAGCCTGATATTAGTTGAATACCAGCTTGCTCAAGCTGTGTACTCATTGGAGGATAAACATTTTGATCTGAACCATAAACTTCATAGCCAGCTTGTTTTGCAATTTGCGCAATGCCACCCATAAAGGTTCCGCATATACCCAGTATATGTACTCTTTTGTTTTTATTTTCTAATGTAGACATTTAACTGAGTGAGCCTTGAGTAAACGACTCAATAGCATCTTTCGCTAAGGTATACGAGATAAAGAAATAAGAACAATAAACAATCAGGCCGTAGAAGAAAGGTTTTTCTAAAGCGTAAGCTAGTATCTTCGCTGAAGATCGAACCAACATAATAAACACGACGAAAATAAAAATAGCACTGACCACAAAAGTAAAATCAGGCTGCAAATACTTACTCAATTCTTCCGAACTTATTTTTTTCACACCTTCTGGCAAGGCCGATAAAACTTTTTGTGTAATATAAATTTGTGAGGGAAAGATAAAAAACTTATAAACTAACTGCACACCTAGAAGTGCGCACATAGTTTGTTGAAAGCGCGCTGAATGTTTGTGAACTTTAAAAGTTACCATTACTAATATAAACATACACCCTATAAGCACACTGCTAGCAACGAGCTTGGTCATAAGGCTGTCACCTACAATCACACTAATAAGAAGATCAATAGCTATACATATAAAAACCAATGCAATTAGCAAGCTTTGTGAAGAGTTAACGTTATCTGGTGTTTCTTTGCGAACAAATAACTGCCAAAAAATCTTACTGTATTCTTTCATTTTTATTATTACCGTTAAATATTAATATCTTAAAACTATATCTGTACTAAAAATGCTATCTTTCTCACCGTCTCTATCTATAGACTGGTACCTTAAGCGCATAGCACTGTTTTCGTTAACCGCTATTAAAGCACCTGCTTCCACTATATCTGTGCGCGCATCTATTACAAATGCACCCACATTTTCACGAATACCTTCACTAGATTTAAAATTGCTAAACACAGAGAAAAAATCGCCAAAGTCATATTTAGCACCTACCGTATAACCAAAACTATTATTAGTGTCGTCGCTACTGTCTAGTTTTGTAATTCTATAATCTAGGCCTGCGCTTAATAATAAGTTGTCCGTTAATCTATAACCATTTTCTAAACCGCCCAACACACTAGTCACTTTGTCGTCAGCATTTTCACTATCTACTAGTAGATAATCGCCTGAAAATAGCAACCACCATTTATTGGTAACAAACTTACGCAACTGGCCTTTAAGCTGCCACTGAGTGTAATCGTTGACATTAAAATTAGCATACGTCGACTGACTATATGAACCCGCTATATTTAATGTGTCTTTAGGATTACCTAAGCCTAAGGGTAGCCTGATATTGTCTTTATAACCTAAGACAAGGCTTGTTGTTGAAATTCTA
>CAYZLE010000167.1:0-3953 GCA_964479305.1 uncultured Gammaproteobacteria bacterium
TTTTGGTTTGATTGCAGGTATACCCTTGCTTATATTGCATTCACTTATTCAGTCAAAGACTACTGAAATCGTAGATAGTTTTGAAATGGCTCAAGTTAAAACGTTAAACGTTTTGACTAACTTTATGCGTAAGCAAGCCGTTGCAACAACAGATCAAAATGGCTAAGTACTCATAATTTTATGCGTAAATTCCGTAGAAAAAATAGAGAAGCTCCAGATTTAGAGATTACATCTTTTCTAAATCTTATGATTATTCTGGTGCCGTTCTTATTGCTTTCAGCTGCTTTTTCACAACTGGGTGTATTAAAAATTAATTTGCCGAGTGATGAAGCAACAGTTGAGCAGAGTAATAAGAAACCTTTGCTCATAGAAGTCATAGTGCGAAAAAATCAGATTGAACTTGGTGATGGCAAGCAGCTCAACAATATTTTTAAGAACAAGGCTGATGGTTCATATGATTTTGTCTCTTTGTCGAAAGCGCTTATTGAGATCAAAGCCGACAACCCTGATAAAACCGATGCTCAAGTTTTGATGGAGTCTGATTTAAAATACGATGTCCTAGTTAAAACTATGGATGCTGTAAGTTTAGTGCAAGCCGTTAGCACAAACGGCGTTAAAGAAATGGTTGAGTTATTTCCCGCTATCTCTATTGGCGATGCGCCAGGGAATAACTAATGGCTAATAATCGTCGAATAAATAGAATGAATAGAACTAAGGGCCGTAAAGTACCGGGCCTTAGCTTAATATCGTTGATGGATGTATTTACGATTTTAGTATTCTTTTTATTGGTTAACCAGGCAGATACTAAAGACCTACCAAGTCCAGATGATATTGACCTGCCAGAATCCATTACACAGATAGCACCAACGAAAAATATTGTTATCATGATTAATAGAGATAGAGATATTTTAGTAAACAATGAGTTTGTGCTCAGTGTTGACGATCTCGCTAAGAATAATAAACCGATTGTTTCAGAAATTATTTCATTGCTAGATGAAGAGAAGAAAAAGATTGAAGATGCTAGCAAAGTATTAGGCAAGCAAAAAGTCTCTGTAACTATCATGAGTGATAAGGATATAGAGTTTAGTATTCTTAAAAGAGTTATGTCTACTTGTACAATAGCGGGTTATGAAGAAATTTCTTTAGCTGTTCTGCAAAGCGGAGAGGGTGAGACCTAGCTTATGGCTGTGCAAGATCAAGCAAAAGCTGATCAGTTACGCGTTCAGCTAGATTCTTTACGTAAAGAGTTGGGTGTTAGGCAAACAAAAATAAATGCCTACTCTAAAGCTATTGACTCTCTTGAGGTGCGTCATCAAGAGGTCTATGCCTTACAAATTATTTCTGAACAATTAGATGTTCTTACTGATTCACCTTTGGATACAGTTTCACCTTTTACGGGCACTAAGAATACTAGTGCTTTAGCAGGTGAAGAGTATGCAGTATATAAAGCGCGTATTGAGAAACAAGTATCGAACTTTAAAACGCAGCTTAAAGATATCAAATCTAAACGTCAGGCTTTAGTTGTAGAAGCTGAGCCTTTACGTTCACAAATTAACGATCTAGTTAATCAGTTAAAAGTATTGTCACCAGGTATACAAGAAAATATAGTTTACACGGATGGTGTAAAGGTAAATGTTCAATACCGCTCCGATGCCATTTTGCCGTGGGCTAACTCAGTTCGTGATACTTGGCGCAAACGTATTGTTAATACTGTTGGTGTTTTAGTTGCTGTTTTACTTTGCTTGCTTATTGCACGTTTCGAAGTTCCGCCACGCCCAATTCCAGAAGTTGTTGAAATTCCTCCGCGTTTAGCTAAGTTGCTACAGAAGAAAAAGGTTCAACCACCTGTTGTCAAAAAAGATAAAAAATCTGAAGAAAAGAAAGAGCCTGAGAAAAAGAAAGCAGAGCCTAAAGCACCTAAGCCTAAAAAAGAAGTTGTTAGGCCTGCAAATCGACCGCAGCCTCAAGTGCTTAACCCGAGTCAGCAAAAAGCTCGTGAGCGTGCACAGCAGTCTGGTATTTTTGCATCGAGTTCCTTTTCAAACTTGCTTGATAGCGACGAAGAAAAAGTACTTGGTAAGCAAGCGCGTGTGACAAGTGGTGGCGATAAATCAAGTAAAACTACGCGTTCAATTTTAACGTCTAAAACGGGTTCCGGTTCAGGAAGTGGTGGAGTTCAAACCTCTGGTTTAAGTAAAGACACAGCATCTACTGGTGGTGGATTGAAAAGCCGAGGTACGTCTAAAGTTGATGGTGTAATTGGCGGTTCTGACTTTGCGAATGCAGACAGGCCCGTTTCTGGTTCGCGATCATTTAAAGGTGGTCGTACTGACGAAGAGATTCAAATTGTTTTCGATCGCGGGAAAAGTGCTTTATATGGCATGTATCAACGTGCATTAAGAACGGATCCAACGCTTGAAGGTAAGGTTGTCATAAGGTTGACTATTGAGCCATCTGGGAAGGTTTCGGCAGCTAGTATTGTTTCAAGTGGCTTAAACGATGCGGCTTTAGAGAGAAGAATAATATTTAAAGTTAAAAGCTTTAACTTTGGTGCTAAAGATGTGCCTAAAATTACTATTAACTACCCTATAGACTTTATTCCAGGTTAGTACTTGTTTGGATACGTTTTTGCACATGAAAATATTGAAACAATATTAATGGTCTCAATGGTTTGTTAAATAAATAACAGTGTTGTTGAATACATAAAAATTGTTATTTATTTAGTATAAGCAAATCATTAAAGTAAAATTTACTCTGGTATTAATGGATTACTAAGGTTTGATTGAGGTTATAGTGATTAAAGTTGAGATCTTAAAGAAGTGTTTCAAATTGGCAGCTCTGATTGCCATTGCTTCTTATAGCCCATTTTTATTTGCTCAAGCCAACCTTAATACAAGTTCAAGTTTCACTACAGCAGATCCTGCGCGCGCGAATACCTTTATGGATTCGGGTGGAGTATGGGATGGTGCTAATGATGTTGCCAATGGTACGGGTGATACTTTTACATTTTCCATTTCTAACTCTGCAGTAGGCGATGCTGTTAATCAAGAATTAGATACTGCATATGACTTGATTTTAAGTCTTGATGTTCCTCCCGGTTTTCGGCTTGCTGACGCTGATGGTAATGCGCCATTTGTATTTAATGTTGCTGCAACTGCTCAAGGTGGTGCTGCTAACTGCGTAGCACCTGTTGGGCTTACTGCTACTCAAAATGCCATTGGCGACGATATTAACTTTAACTTAGTGAATATAAACCTGCCATCAAGGTCTGGTTCGGGTGTCGATTGTCAATTTAATTTTTCCATTGGTTTAACAACATCTACGCAAGCCCCGTTTGTGTCTAATGGTCTATACGACTTTGAATTTAGCGCTCAATACGCCGACCTAGATAATGGACCAATAGTATCAACAGAACTTGCTCCTCAAACAGTTGAGGTAAGGCAGGGTTCTGTAGCCGTTTTGAAAACAGCAAATGGCACATCAGCAGGTTTTGGAGACAATGTTTCTTTTGTACTTTCTATAAATGCAAACGGTACAGGTGCAGCGTTTGATGTTGAGCTTACGGATAACTTAAATGCTAATTTAACTAATTTATTAATTACGCCTCAGCTTGCTTTGCCGCCTGGTAGTGTTCTGGCTGGAAATCAATTTTCAATTTCTTATTTAGAGCCTGATGAACAAATTGATTTTGACGTTACGGCTACTGTAATTAATGATGCGAGTTTATTGGTTTGCCCGCCGGTTTTACGTAATGAAGCAAGTGTAATACATAGGGCCAATCAAACACCGGCAACATTTTTTGCGGACTACCAATTTGAATTAGATAACCCTTTGTTGGCTTATACACCTGTAGATATTAATGTTGATGTTAACTCTACAAATAATTTTTCAATACCCGTTCAAAATGTAGGTGTTGGTATTGCAAATAATGTGAGTTTGTCCCCCTTGGGTTT
>CAYZLE010000168.1:0-3952 GCA_964479305.1 uncultured Gammaproteobacteria bacterium
ACTATCGTCTCGTTAATACCACTCTCTATGTCACTTTAGAGCCTTGCTCTATGTGTGTAGGCGCTATTATCCATTCTCGTATTTCACGCTTGGTTTTCGGTGCTTTTGACCAAAAGACAGGCGCGGTTACTTCAGCAACTAAACTAATAGATGCGGATATTCATAATCACAAAGTAGAATGGCAGGGCGGAGTGCTTGAAGAGGAGTGTGCGAGTATTTTGCAAAACTTCTTTAAAGAGCGTCGTAAACAGGCCAAAAAGAGTTCATAAATAGGCCGTAAAGGCTTATAAAACATAAGAAATCACATTTTTTGCTGATTTTCTTAATAAATAGCGCATAAATTGCTATTTACGCTTCCATTTTTGTTATAAATCCGTAAAATGCGCTGCTCTGATCGATTGGTCAGATTACGCGTAGCTTCCAAGCTACATTTGGTTGATTAGCGATCTTTGTCGTAAAGCAGGCTTCATCCCGAAATGAAGAGCTGACAAAGAGGCTGACAAATCTACTAAGGAAAATATAATGGTTACAATTCGTCTAGCCCGTGGTGGCTCAAAACAACGTCCTTTTTATCACGTAGTAGTTACTGATAGCCGTAATAAGCGCGATGGTCGATACATCGAACGTTTAGGTTACTTTAACCCTGGTGCTAAAGGTCAAGAAATTCCTCTTAAGCTTGAATTAGAGCGTATTGATTACTGGGTGAGCAAAGGTGCACAACCTAGCGATCGCGTAGCAAGCTTGATCAAAAAGAGCAAAAAAGCAGCATAATTTGTAAGTAGTGCGGCTTTTTAAGTCGCACTACTATCATTTATGGAAAACGCTATTACTACAAATAGTAACAAAGAAAATCCTTATATTATTATTGGCACCCTTGCAGGCTTACACGGCATACAAGGTTGGTTTAAGGTTATTTCTCATACACGTCCTAAAGACAGTATTAAGAAATATAAAACATGGTTAATTCGTCCAAACGATCGCAGCGAGTGGCAAACAAAGCAAGTCGCCGATTGTAAGCCTCAAGGCAAAGGCATTGTTGCCAAGCTTGATGGCATAAAAGACAGAACCGAAGCCGAGAATTTTACCGGTTGGGAAATTGCTATTCACGAACAGCAGTTGCCAAACCGAAGAAAGAACGAATATTACTGGCGAGACTTAGTAGGTCTTACCGTAATTAACCAAGATGATGTGAATTTTGGTGTGGTTAGTCATTTAATTGAAACAGGTGCAAATGATGTACTTGTTGTTAAAGATAAAACGGCAGACCCGATTATAGAGCGACTAGTACCTTACGTATTAGATCAATTTATAACAAAGATAGATTTAGAGGCCGGCACCATCCACGTTGAGTGGGACGCCGACTTCCACAAAGCTTAAAGTAAAGGAGATAGATTGATGAGAATAGATGTCGTCACTTTATTTCCGGAGTTGGTACAAAGTGTTACAGACTCGGGAGTTATCTCTCGTGCTGCAACTCAAGGCATTGTCGAGCTACATTATTGGCAGCCAAGAGATTACACAAGTGACCGACACCAAACCGTTGACGACCGACCTTATGGCGGCGGCCCCGGAATGGTAATGAAATACGAACCTTTGCAACAAGCGCTAAGCGCAGCAAAGCAGAAAAACCCAAAGGCTAAATGTATATACATGTCGCCGCAGGGTAAGCCCATTAAGCAAGCTATGCTTAAAGAGGCGAGTTTAAGTGACGGCATAGTGATACTTGCGGGCCGTTACGAAGGTATTGACCAACGTGTGATTGACGAACATGTTGATGAAGAATGGTCGCTAGGCGACTATGTAATAAGCGGCGGAGAGTTAGCTGCAATGGTAGTAATAGACGGCATTACGCGTCTTCTACCCGGTGCATTAGGACACAATGAATCAGCAGTTGAAGATTCATTTGCATCAGAAGAACAGTTATTAGACTGCTCTCACTATACAAGGCCAGAAGTGCTGAGTGAGAACGGCAAAGAATTGAAGGTTCCAGAAGTATTACTTCAGGGTAACCATCAAGTCATTGAAAAATGGCGACGTCAGCAAATGTTAGGTAACACGTGGCTCAAAAGGCCTGAGTTAATTAACATTGAAGACTTAAAAGAAAGCGATCGTACTTTATTGAACGATTTTATTAATGATTATAATAACAATAATAAAACTTGATTTTCGAAATCAAAGGTTAAAAAACTATGAGTAACATTATTAAGGCTCTTGAAGCTGAACAACTAAAAGACATTCCTAAATTTGCACCAGGTGATACTGTTGTTGTGCAAGTTAAAGTAAAAGAAGGTACACGTGAGCGTTTACAGGCTTTTGAAGGTCTAGTTATTGCTGTACGTAACCGTGGCATTAACTCTGCATTCACAGTACGTAAGATTTCTCACGGTGAAGGCGTTGAGCGTGTATTCCAAACTCACAGTACTGCAATTGACAGTGTTGAAGTTAAGCGTAAAGGTAAAGTTCGCCGCGCTAAGCTTTACTACATGCGTGGTCGTACTGGTAAGGCAGCACGTATTAAAGAAAAACTGGCTACTAAGAAAAAGTAATTTTTTACAGCACAGTACAATATTTAAAGCAGCTCTCTTGAGCTGCTTTTTTTTGCTTTAAATTTCAAAATAATTTAATAGTAAAAAAGCACTTTAATTTTTCAATACCAACCCTATATAAAAACATTAATTTATTAAGTTATTCAAAAGAGGCCGAATAATGACAGATAACGCTCAAACTCAAACACATGAGTTTCAAACTGAAGTATCACAACTACTTCAATTAATGATTCATTCTTTGTATTCAAACAAAGAAATTTTTCTACGCGAACTAGTATCAAATGCTTCTGATGCTTGCGATAAACTACGTTTTGAAGCACTATCGAACGGTGACTTGTATGAAGGCCAAAGCGATTTAGCGATTAAAGTTGATTTCGACAAAGATGCAGGCACCGTGACAATATCTGATAACGGTATTGGTATGAACAAAGACGATATTATTCAAAATATCGGTACGATTGCTAAATCAGGCACAAAACAATTTTTCGAATCGCTAACAGGTGACCAAGCTAACGATGCAAACCTAATTGGTCAATTTGGTGTAGGTTTCTACTCGGCATTTATTGTTGCTGAAAAAGTAACGGTTACTAGCCGACGCGCTGGTGATGCGGCTGACCAAGCTGTTGTATGGGAGTCTAAAGGTGATGGTTCATTCACAACTTCTGCAGCATCTAAAGAAGAACGCGGAACTGAAATTGTTTTACACCTAAAAGATGATGAAACTGAGTTTGCAGATAGCTGGCGTTTACGCACAACTATTTCACGCTACTCCGACCACATTGCTTTACCTGTAATGATGCTGAAAGAGCCAGAAGCTCCTGCTGAAGGTGAAGAACCAAAAGAACAAGCACCAGAATGGGAGCAAATCAATAAAGCTTCAGCTTTATGGGCGCGTTCTAAAAGCGAAATTAAAGACGAAGAATATCAAGAGTTTTATAAGTCTTTAAGTCACGACTTTAAAGATGCCTCAACTTGGTCGCATAACCGTGTTGAAGGTAAGTATGAATACACATCTTTATTCTACATTCCGTCACAAGCACCTTTCGATTTATTTGATCGCGAGCAAAAAGGCGGTATTAAGTTATACGTTCAACGTGTATTTATTATGGATGAAGCTGAAAAGATTCTGCCTAAGTACTTACGCTTTGTTAAGGGTTTAGTTGACTCAAACGATTTGCCGTTAAACGTATCGCGCGAAATTTTACAAAGCAATAAAGTTATCGACAGCATTCGTTCAGGTTCAGTTAAAAAGATATTGGGCTTAATTGAAAAAATGTCGAAGAACGAAGCAGAGAAATTTGCTGAGTTTTGGAAGTCATTTGGTCAAGTAATGAAAGAGGGCGTTGCAGAAGATATGCCTAACCAGTCTCAAATTGGCGGCTTATTACGTTTTGCGTCTACACATG
>CAYZLE010000169.1:0-3887 GCA_964479305.1 uncultured Gammaproteobacteria bacterium
ATGGTAAAAATGTAGTCTTGAATGGTCTAGTAGGCTCTCAAGAAGAAATTGATACCATTATAAGTGACGCTAAAGCAAAATTTGGTTCAGAAATCAGCATTGTAAATAATTTGAAAACAGGTTCTTCTGAAGCGCCTACTTCATTATTTAAATCAGGTCTTGAGCAGCTTAGTCATTTAGTATTAGGTAGTTTGTCATTAAATGGTAACGAACTAAGTTTAAAAGGTGATGCTCCATCACCAAGTGCTTTGCAAACTATTAAGAATGCATTAGCTACATTTAAACTGACTTTCCCAAAATTTAAGGCAAATTCAAACCTTGCCGTAGCTGAAGCTTATAATAATCAAGCTTGCCAGGAACGCTTAAACGAAATCGTTGCTGATAGTAATGTTCGTTTCGCAAGTGCTAAAGCTGAAATTAGAGCTGAAAGTTTACCTTTACTTAACCGCATAGCAACTGCTAGCCAACGATGTGCTTCAACCATAAGTATTAGTGGTCATACAGACTCAAATGGTGATGCTCGTATGAACTTGGACTTAAGTCGAAGTCGAGCAAATGCAGTTAAGGAATACTTAGCAAGCAAGGGCGTTGATACATCACGCTTAATTGCTCAAGGGTTTGGTGAAAGACAACCGAAAGCAGATAATGCTACTTCAACAGGACGTGCTATCAATCGTCGTATCGAATTTAACGTAGAATAGAGAGAATAAAATGGGATATTTAATTTCACAATTATGGTTTTGCTTATTAATCGCAGCTTTATTAGGTGCATTAATTGGGTGGATTTTACGCGGCTTATGTTCATGCTCAAGTGATCAAGACACGGGCTTACAAGGCAAATTAGATGCATGTAATGCAAAAGTTGCTAAGTTAGAAAAAATGAATGGAGACTTAGCTAAGAAGACAACGTCATCTGCTAAGCCTGCACGTAAGCCTATGAAGCCTAAGCCTGCAGCTAAAGCGTCAACAACGCCAGCTAAGTTTGTATCAGGTTCAACAGCATCTGATGCTAAGCCAGCGGCAATTATGTCATCACGCCCTTCAAAGGTTGATGATCTTAAGCGCATTAAAGGTGTAGGTGTTGTTTTAGAGAAGACTCTTAATGACCTAGGTATTTATCAGTTTGCTCAAGTAGCTAAATTTGATAAGAAGACAATCGCTTGGGTTGATGAAAGACTTAAGTTTAAAGGTCGTATCGAGCGTGATAACTGGGTTAAGCAAGCTGCCGGTTTAAGAGACGAGTAAGCTAAACGCATAGTATTAAAAAAAGCAGGCCTAGCCTGCTTTTTTTATGCCAAAATAACTTTGCTAGTTATAAGAGACTGAGGAATATGAGCGAAAATAGTGAAAATAAAAGCATTAATGAGAATAGTATTGTTATGCTCAGAACAACTCAGCAGCACCATGTTCAGCTGAGTATGATGGCTGATCAAAAAGCGAGTTTTCTTATGGGTGCATCTTTTGTTGTATTGTCGATTTTAGCTGGGCATATGTTCAATGGTAAAGCATCGCTGCTTATGCTGTTTCTCGCGTTTATCTTATTGCTAGTATCAATATTTGCAATTCTATCTATTATGCCTCGGCATAAACATCGTCATGTCGTTAAGCCTAGCGACAACCTTTTATTTTTCGGCATCTTTGCACAAATGCCATACCCTGAGTTTTGTGAAAAAATGTATGAAAAAATGGCTGATGAAGAGAAAATGTATGATGAGATTATGAAGGACATATACTCAATGGGTAAAGTCCTTAACGATAAAAAATATCGTTATTTGAGCATAAGTTATAAAGTGTTCTTTGTAGGCCTCGTCCTTTCTCCTTTTGTGGCATTAGCTGAATACTTTTTCCTGTAAATTGATCGAGTGCACTGCACAAGCAAAACAGATGGAAGAAATAACCAGTAGTACATTATTTAAAGTCCCTAGTGAGTCACGCTACTTTCGTTCAGATGATACTGACATTCTAGTTAACTACAAAAATGAAGAACTTAGCGCATTTAAAATACTCTATAACAAAAGAATAGATGCTCATGTGTTTGCATGGTGTAGCAAGAAAGGTTTTAGGCACTGGCCTGTAGAGCCAGGGCTTGCGGTTGAGAGTTTGATATCTGTAAATAGTGATAAGTGCTTGTTAAGTGTTTTGCCAGTTACTCAGCTTTTAAGTTTATTAAAAACTCATAAGGCTATAGCATCTGAAACATTTAAGGTGCTTAATAAGATAGTTAAAGAATGTGGCTATAAACAAGCTTGGTATGTATATATGGTACGCTCTACGGATAATTCTTTATACACAGGTATAACTACGGATCTACTTAGGCGTTTTACAGAGCATAAAAGTGATAAGGAAAAATCTGCAAAGTATTTTCGTGGACGTAAAGCACAAGCTTTGGTTTGGACACAATGCTTTATTGATCGCTCAAGTGCATCGATTGTAGAAGCTAGAATAAAAAAATTTTCTAAGTCAAAAAAAGAGAACATAGTTCTTAACAAAATTAAAATTTCGGATATTAACAATGAGTAATTCAATAGATAAAAACTATTCCCAAATAAGCGCCAAAACATATCTAACATCTTTGCTTATGACAGTGTTAAAGGAGCAAGAAGGCGAAGAATTTGTTCTGCTTTTAGAAAACTTACATAAAAGTTATAAGGGCAATTTAGTTTCAGAAATTGAAACAATCAAGTCTGAAATGAATCACTTTTCTATTGATAAGGTTAGCAATATCATTCGCGCATCTAATTTATTCTTTCATATTGAAAATATAGCCGAAGATAGAAATAAATTTTTGCAACGTAGCGAAAAGTTTGAAAAGCATGTTTGGAAAAGTTCGTTTAACCAAACGATAGAGCATTTATATAAAAATGATTATAGCGCGGAGAAAGTACAAGCTTTACTTAATAAGCTAGACTTTAAGCCTGTATTCACTGCTCATCCAACAGAAGCTAAGCGTCGCACAATTTTAGATATGATTACTAAAATTAAGCAGGCTTATGTCGAGTATGAAAATGCCATATCTGATAGCCGCAAAGAAGAGGCGGAGAAACGCGTTAAAGCCTTGATACAAATACTTTGGAAAACAGAAGAAGTTAGAGCAGATAAGCCATCGGTTATACAAGAAATTGAAACAAGCTTGTACTATTTCCGCACCACAATATTTTCTGTTATTCCTGAGCTGTATAAAAACTTGCATCGAGCTTTGAAAAGCTATTATCCAGAGGCGAAATTTGATTTACCTAAAGTACTAAGCTTTGGTTCTTGGGTAGGGGGTGATCGTGATGGAAACCCTTTTGTAACGCCAGACTTAACCCGTAAAGCCTTGCGCCTTCAACAGCATGCTGTGCTGCAAGAATATATAAGTCGTGTTAATGAACTATGTGAAGTGTTTACTCATAACGATGCATTTTGTGAATTATCGCCAGAACTTAAAGAAGACTTAAAACAGTCAAGCAAACTAGCTCGCGCCACTTATGCAGAAAAGAGCGATAGAGAACATAAGACAGAGCCATATCGTCGTAAGCTTGGCATGATGTCATACCGCTTACAGCAGCGTGTATTGGAGTGTAAGGCTCGATTAGCAGGTGAAGATACTATCAAGTATTTGCATGCATACGGCTCAGCATCAGAGTTTAAGGCCGATTTGATGCTTATACACAACTCATTGCAACACCATAACGATGCCGACCTAGCTAATGGTAGTTTACGAGACTTAATGCGCTTAGTTGAAGTATTTGATTTTTACTTAAACAAATTAGATATTAGGCAAGAGTCTATTGAGCACAGTGCTGTTGTTGCAGAAGTATTTGTTGAATTAGGCGAGAAAACGCCGTATTTAGAATTGTCGGAAGATAATAAAGCAGACCTACTTAATTCATATTTAGTGAAGGGTG
>CAYZLE010000170.1:0-3821 GCA_964479305.1 uncultured Gammaproteobacteria bacterium
TTGGACCTGACCGGGGTATTGTTTCAACTCAAGATCAAAATAGTAATAGGCAAGCAGGTGCTGCATATAGCGATACCTTCTCAAAGGCCCCTACTTTCCTGCCGTTTAATGATCAGGGGGATGCAAACCCAAACAATGATCGCGGTTTTGACGATGTGGTTTCATGGGTATCTACACACATTTTAAAATACCACATGCTTGAAGCGGGAAAACTACCTTAGCTTGAAGTTAATCTTCAAGTGGCTTAATTGAAAAGCACACTTTTCCATCTTCGTTGTGAGCTATAGACAAATCATAAGCATGGTTATGTAATTGTTTAGCTGCTTGATATAAACCAATACCAAAACCAGACTTAGAATTACTAATGGGTGCATTTAATAGGTTGCTGGCTATATCTTTAGGAATAGCTGAACCGTTGTCTTCATAGTTAATATAAAAATTATTGGCACCGCTATAGCACTCGATTTTAAGCTTTAAGTCTTTTTCTTTTAGCTTCTTTTTCATTGCATTGTCATGCAAATTTTCAATCATGTTTGTAAAAGCATCTGATGGTACTTGTATATTAAAGTTACTATCAAACTCTAAATCAATATTTAGCTGTTCGTAACGTTCAACAATGCTTTCCCACCATGCATCAAGTTTCATGAAGGTTTCATTATCAACTTCGGGTGTTTTTAATTTTGTGAGTGTGTTTTGCAAGCGCTGTGTAATAATTTCTAAATTACGTTTAAATAGTTGGTCACTCTTTTCGCTCGGTGGCAGTTCTTTACTTGTGCTAATCATAAGCGTCATAGACTGGACTAAGTTTTTAATGTCGTGTGTTAAGCGCGCACCTGTATCGTGGATAGCGCTCATTCTGGCCTGGCTAGCCAATGTTTGTTCGCGGAGTTTAGATTTATAAAATATGTTTATAAATTGAATTAAAAGTGAACAGTGCGATGACATCGCTTTATTTAATTCGTATGAGGTAAAGATATTTGATTTAAGGTTTTCATTTTCAGAGGCAATAAAAAATTGCGTACGTTGTCCAATGAAATGCGAGTTATCGTTTTCTGTCCAAGAAAAGCCTGCGATCCAATCTAGCTGTAAAAGCTCATTAAATGCTGAGTCTAAAAACGCTTCGGGAGTAGATTCATAGTCACTAATAATGGCTAGTTTTTTAAGAAAAGCTTCTAAGGGCGAGCCTAAACTTTGAAGGTAGCGATTACTAAATTGAGAAAATAAGTTGAATTCGCTATTAGGCGAAAAAACTAAATTAAAAGCGATGAGTAAAGCTGCTAAAGATATAAAAGATAGAATCAAAGACTCAAAATAAAGATAGTCCGCCAATAACATCCATGCAAGTGTAGTTAAGGCAATTAATAAAACAATTACAATAATTACAAATGAATAGAGCAAATCTGAATTGTAGTTTCGAAGGTTAGATGTTTTACCAGGCGTGAAGAAAAGTACAGCTAAAATTAAAAGGCATATGCCTTGAACCACATGGTTAGAATAAATTTCTATATTGGTTACTTCGATAAGTTGCGGAACTAGAACACCAAAGAAGGAAAAGAGTAAAAAAACAATGGCGGTATAGAAAACAAATTTATCTAAACTTTTAGGTAGGCGATAAGAGCTAAGTATTCCTGTAAGAAGTAGCGTCCAAGCCGCAAGAGACCAGCCGCCGCCGAAGTAAGCTAATACTGATATAAGCAGCAGAACAATAATAGTCGGACTGTTTTTAACTTCAGTGTCACGACTAATAAAGGGTTGCCAAAAAATAAACAAGCCAATATGAACAAGAAACAGGGTGTTTGATAGAAGAGGATTGCCTTGTATCCAAATAGCTCCATGTAAAGGCAGTAAAGCCAGCGCAAGTAAACGGTGGTGCGTATTTAATAGCGTTGCAGTATTAGCTTGCTTTGGTACACTACTCTCATCAGGTAAGTTAGGCTTATTATTCATGTTCAAATTTATTATCAAATATGTGGTTGCTGAAAGTCTAAAAAGACGGACCTTACATCTATTTCTATTTACGTTTATAGCATGTATTTTAATAGCCTACTACGCCAAACTAATTTCAATTACAGAAAGCGACTTAAGTTTTATCTATTTCTATAATGCACTTATTAGAATAAGTGGCGTATTTATATTGGCTTGGTATTGCATTATTAGCCATAGCGAAAATCAAGAAAAGTCACGTTTGCAAATGCAGCTATCCTTGCCTGTAAGCCGATTTACTTATGTTGTTTCGCACTTTGCTGCATATGAGCTAATTGCATTGGCAATGGCAACAATAGCATCTTTACCACTATTGTTGGTTTGTGATTTCACACAAGTAATAGTATGGGCATTGAGTTATTTCTTTGAGCTATGCTGCGTGTTCGCTATAGCCTACTTATTAAGTTACGTTTTTAGCCAAGCTACAATAGCTATCGCACTTTTTACGCTCATTTATGTATTTGCTAGAAATGCAGCTAATTTTATCGATCACGCAAACAAAGTGCTTGCTGAGTCTGCAGCATGGTATGAAAGCATAAGTTTATGGATTATTAAGCTGGTGAGTCTAATGGTTCCTAAATTAGAATATTACGCCAACTCAACTTTACTCACAGAGGCAATAAGCATAAAGAGCCTTGCTTATATGTTTGTTGAAACAAGTGTTTACTGCGGATTATTACTATTTCTAATTACACATGAACTAAGAAAGAAGCGCATATAAATGTCCTTATTTAAGCGTCATTACATATATATAGGCGCCCTATTTGTAATGTTTGTTTTGGTGCAAAATATACAGCGCCCAGGCTTGGCTCAGCACAAAGTGCTAAGCGCCCCTCCCGGTGATACCAGTCTGTTTGACTTTAATTTTGGGGAAGGGAAGCTATATAGCAGAGCTATATTGTTATGGATGCAAACATTCGATAGCCAAAGGGGCGAAATAACTCAGTTTGATGAACTCGATTACGACGCCATTATAAGTTGGCTAGAAATCAGCCAAGACCTAGACTTACAAAGTCAATATCCATTATTAACTGCCTTGAATATCTTCGCAGACATCAAAGATAAAACAAAATTAAGAAAGATTCTTACTTTTGTGGAGCAGGAGTTTAAAAAGAACCCCGAACAAAATTGGCGCTGGCAGGCGAATGCAGTGATGGTGGCTAAATATAGGCTTAAAGATAGGAAATATGCCTTAAAACTGTCTGAAAACCTAGTTGCCTTGACTAAAAACATACAAATACCAGCATATGCTAGAGACATGCAGTGGCTAATCTTAGAAGACATAGGGGAGCTTGAAGCCTCTGTTGCCATAGTAAAAAGCCTATTATATTCCGGCAAAATAAGCGATGTAAGAGAGCTAAACTTCCTTACAGGCAAGTTAAAAGCCTTAGAGGCCGGTCGTCGGAAATAAAACACCTTTTGTCGTAGAAGTGACAAATAGCGCCATAATTGGTGGATTCCAAGGCCGAAAGGGTCGGAAATATGACAAAAAGCCCCTTTATTATGTTAAAAACTATTTTCTTTAAAGATTAAAGTTTACAGCTGGGTAAATAAATTTATATATACTATAATCAAATCGAAACTTTAAAATTGAAAATCAAAAATTTATTAAATAGTTGCATTGGCACAATCATTGCAGCGAACTAATTAACAGACATTTAAATAGGCTGAAGTATGAAAAAGCAAAATGGTTTTACATTAGTAGAGATTGCAATTGTATTAGTTGTAATTGGATTATTATTAGGCGGGGTTCTTAAAGGACAAGAGCTTTTAGAGAACGGACGTATTCGTAAAGCATTAAATGATTTTAATACTATAGCTGCTGCAACATTTACTTA
>CAYZLE010000171.1:0-3799 GCA_964479305.1 uncultured Gammaproteobacteria bacterium
ATTAGCACGCAAAATGTTTTCATTAATAGCAATGAAAGCATTATTGGCGCTGCAGTTGGTTATTTAATTTTATGGTCTGTTTACTGGACATTTAAACTAATAACCAAAAAAGAAGGCATGGGCCATGGCGATTTCAAACTACTAGCCGCTCTTGGTGCGTGGTTAGGCTTAAGCCAGTTACCTGCTGTCATTATTATCTCTTCGGTTGTTGGTAGCATCATCGGTATAAGCATGATTCTTTTCAAAGGGCATAAACGCCAAACAGCTATCCCATTTGGGCCTTATTTAGCAATAGCAGGTTGGGTCTGTTTTATTTGGGGAGATAATATCTCTTCCCTATTATTTGGTTTTTAATGTTAGTAGTTGGCTTAACTGGCGGCATAGGCAGTGGCAAGACAACTGTTGCTCAGTTATTTGCAGAATTAAATGTAGAAATTATTGATTCAGATCATATAGCGCGAGACTTAGTTCAGCCTGGTGAACCTGCTCTTGCAGAACTAGCAAAAGCTTTTGAAGAAAAAATTATTCTCGATAATGGCGATTTAGATAGACGCCTATTACGCGATATTATTTTTCAAGATAGCAATAAAAAGAAGATAGTTGAAGATATATTGCACCCTGCAATACGCGCAAAAATAGCTAACAAATTACAACAAACCCGTTTAACTAAATCTGTTGATTACATTATGCTAGTCATTCCATTATTAGTCGATAATGGTGACTGGATGATGATTGATCGCATTCTAGTTGTAGACTGCGATGATGCTATTCAGGTAGAAAGAGTCATGCAACGTGATGACCAGAGCCGAGAACAGGTGATGGCGGTAATGAATGCACAAATTAGCCGCAAAGAACGTATGTCGGCTGCAGATGATGTTATCAATAACAATCTTTCAGCAGACAAACTTGAAGGTGAAGTGCTTAAGCTGCATAAAAAGTATTTGAGTCTAAGTAAGACACTAGCCTAGTATATTAGCTCGGAAAGCTAAGCTAAACCCGAAAGTTAATCCTTATACTTGTCTTTTTATAAACTTAATATACGATCGATTATAACTTTATTGGCTTCTGGAAATTCATAACTTAATAGCTCGCTAGTTTTCACCCACCTAAACTCTTGACCCTCATTAGACTTTGGTTCACCTAAAAACTCACCAACCAAATACACATGTAACTCAACATGCAGGTCTGGGTACTCATGCTTAACTGTCATTAGCTCACTAAAATTGACAGGGCTTATATCTAGCTCCTCTTGACACTCTCTTACTAAGGCCGAACTAACGTCCTCATCTGATTCAACCTTACCACCTGGAAACTCCCACAGAAGCTCCTGATGCACATTGGCAGCACGTTTACTAATAAGGTAGTTATGTTTATCGTTTGGGTTTAGAGCGTTTTTTTGAATGACGGCGACAGCAACTTGTATGCTTTTCATAAGAACAAGCCTATAGTGTAATTTTTATTAACTTCTATAGTCTGCGTTAATACTAACGTAGTCATGACTAAGGTCTGTAGTCCAAACTACAGCTTTACCAGAACCAATATTTAATTGAACAGACAATTCAATTTCAGTTTTAAGCATTTCTGCAGCACCCTGCTCTTCAGTGTAAGTCGGGCTTATTTGTCCTTTGTTTAAAAGCTGAACACCATTAATAGCCAGATCAACTTTATCAACATCAAGGTACTCAACTTTGCTACGCCCTACAGCGGCAAGTATACGACCCCAGTTAGCATCTGAAGCAAACAGAGCCGTTTTAACCAGCGGTGAATGCGCTATAGTGTAAGCCACTTCCTTAGCTTCACTGTCATCATGAGCTGATTCAACACGTATAGTAACGAATTTAGTCGCTCCTTCGCCATCTCTAACTATTGCCTGCGCCAAGTCCTGATAACAAGGCAATAATGCATCAAAAATATCACCATCTGTAACACCACTTGCTAAGGCATTGCCTTTATTGGTGGCTATCAATACACAAGCATCATTTGTTGATGTATCACCATCAACCGTTATTAAATTAAAGCTTTTATTGACTAAGTCGACATGTATTTTATTTAGACGAGATTGCTCAATCGGTAAATCAGTACCAATGTAAGCCAACATAGTTGCCATATTGGGGCAAATCATGCCCGAGCCTTTACTCATACCTGTTACGGTATAACTATTACCACCTAATGCAATTTTTTGACTATAGCCTTTTGCTAAAGTATCG
The DNA here is from genome assembly GCA_964479305.1 of uncultured Gammaproteobacteria bacterium. GTDB lineage: Bacteria > Pseudomonadota > Gammaproteobacteria > HTCC5015 > HTCC5015 > JAHDBX01. The sequence continues at coordinate 2,208 of CAYZLE010000171.1, forward strand.
GTAGTCATTATGCCTTCGGCAGCAGCAAGCCAATTATCTGACGATAAGTTCTCCTCAAGACTGCTTAGACTATTTTTTATTTTATCTATTGGTAAGCGCTCACCAATCACACCTGTAGAAAAAGGTAGAACAGACTCTATAGAAGCTGAATCAAAATGCTTAGCTAAATAGTCACAACTTAATACTGCATCATCATAACCAGCACTACCCGTTCCAGCGTTAGCATTACCAGCATTAACTAGTAAGTACTTAGGTGCCTGTATAGCTAAATGTTTTTTTGCTAGAAGAACAGGTGCCGCGCACATTTTATTTAAGGTAAAAGTTGCAGCAACAGATGAGCCTTGCTCTATTTCAAATAGAACAAGATCATCTTTTTTTTGTTTACGTATTCCAGAATATGTTGATGCTAACTTTATGCCATCAACAGGAAGCAAGTTACTAGCTTTTTTTAAGCCAACTGCCATTAACTTAATTTACCGTGACAGTGTTTATATTTTTTACCAGAACCGCAATAACACGGATCATTACGTCCAATTTTTCTATCGCGTTTAATCGGTTTATTTACTGGCTTCTTAGCTGACTTATTCGAGGACTTGGCTGCTTGCGAATTCTGGCTTGGCTTTTCATCTTCAGACGGCCCATGCTGATATTCAACATTATCCGGAATAGCTGAACGAGTTTCCTCAGGTGGAGCAGTATTCACTTGAACTTTTAATAGTAGCTTAGCAACTTCTTCTCTAATGTTATCAAGCATTTCTGAAAACATTTCGAAAGACTCACGTTTGTATTCTTCTTTAGGGTTCTTTTGTGCATAACCGCGAAGTTGAATACCCTGACGCAAATAATCCATTGCCACCAAATGTTCTTTCCAATTATTATCAAGAACGTTTAACATCATGTCGCGTTCAAAACGACGTAAAATTTCTTTGCCTACTAAAGACTCTTTTTCATAATACGATTCAAACAATTCGTTTTTAGCACGCTTAAGAATACTTTCTTCGTGCATATCTTCTTTTTCTACCCATGAACGAACATCGGCTTTATAGTTGAACTCACTTTCAAGCGCATAACGCAAACCATCTAAGTCCCATTGCTCTAATAGACTTGCAGGCGGTATGTATTGAGCAACTACTGAACCAATAGTGTCATCAATCATCTCTTTAATAGCTTCATGAACATCTTCGCCATTCATTAAGTCATTACGTTGCTCGTAAATAACTTTACGCTGCTCATTTGCTACGTCATCATACTCTAAGATATTTTTACGAATATCAAAGTTATGACCTTCAACTTTACGCTGAGCATTCTCAATTGCGCGTGATAACCACGGATGCTCGATTGACTCACCCTTCTCAATACCAATTCTTTGCATCATTGATTGCATACGATCAGTCGCGGCAAAAATTCGCATTAAATTATCATCTAATGAAATATAAAAACGACTTGAACCAATATCACCCTGACGACCCGCACGACCACGCAGCTGATTATCTACACGTCTTGACTCATGTCTTTCACAGCCAATAATATGAAGACCGCCAGACTCAAGAACTGCTTTGTTTGCGACAGCATAACGCGCTGTAATATCGGCA
>CAYZLE010000172.1:0-3762 GCA_964479305.1 uncultured Gammaproteobacteria bacterium
AGCTGAGAAGGCTTATGCCGAAGTTGTTAAGTTTGGCTCTACTTCGCCTTTTTATGACCAGTCACTATTTAAAAGAGGTTGGTCCTTGTTTAAACAAAGTCTATTCGAAGAGGCACTTGAAGACTTTTTAGTACTAATAAAAGATAAAACCAGACAAGGCTACCATTTGGAAAGTAGTAGCAGTAAGGCTGAACACCAGCGGGTTAAAGACACCTTGCGTGTTTCTAGTTTAAGTTTTTCATACCTGGGTGACTCCGATGCTATAAAGGAGTTTTTTTCAAGAGTAGGGCCTTTTGAATATGAATACTTATTTTATGATGACTTGGCTAAACACTTTGTTGAGAAGAGACGTTATTCCGATGCAAGTAAAAGTTACTCTACTTTCTATGAACTGTATCCATTTCATGAGCAGGCGCCAGTTTTCCATCAAAAAATTATCGAAGTATATAAGCGTGGTAGCTTTCCTGGTCAAGTTATCGAATCTAAAAGAGACTATGCAGCTCGATACCGCCTAGATAGTGAGTATTGGACATATCATGATATAAAAAATTATCCTGAAATCTTGTCCTTTATCAAAGTTAACTTAGTAGATTTAGCTAAGCATTACCATTCATTATCTCAACAAAGTAAAAAACCTGAAGTTCGACTTGAGTCTTACAATGAAGCGGTAACTTGGTACAGGTCATATGTTTCATCTTTCCCTCTAGATAAAGCAACGCCTAATATGAATTTCTTATTGGCTGAAATTTTGTTTGAAAATAAAGCCTACGCTGAATCAGCTATTGAATATGAAAAAACCGCTTACGGTTATGATCCTCATGACAAGGGCGCGGAGTCTGGTTATGCGGCAGTGTTGGCCTACAAGCAGAGTGAGGAATTATTAGAAGGTGAATCTAAAGATGCGATGAATCTTGAGCTCATAAGAAGTTCTTTGCAATTTGCTGACACTTACCCAGGTCATGCTGAAGCACCGCGGGTTTTACTAGAAGCAGCGCAAAATCTTTATGATATTAAAGCGTATCCTCGCGCCGTGGCGGCTTCTGATCAACTCATTGATCAGCATAAAACGGCGGATAAAAAAATTATAGATAGCGCTTATATCATTAAGGCTTATTCCTTATTTGAAAAAGCTGACTTTGTAGCTTCTGAAAATGTTTACACAACTTTGCTTACAAGAATTCCTGAAACTGATAAAAGGTTTGTAGAGTTAAGTGAACAATTGGCTGCATCAGTTTATAGGCAAGGTGAGTTGCATTTCGTTAAGGGTGAAATTGAAGAGGCTGTTTTCGATTATATGCGAATTGCTACACTTGCACCTAAGTCTAAGAACAGACAGGTGGCCGAATATGATGCTGCGTCTGCACTTATTGGTATTAAAGAGTGGAAACGCGCTAGTGATATTCTTTTCGCGTTTAGAGAGAACTATCCAGAAAATAAACTACAAGAAGATGTGACTAAAAAATTAGCATTTGTATATGAACAAAATGGTGATCTGGGTAAAGCTGCTGGTGAATATGAACGTATTGCATTAAAAACAATAGACCCTGAGGTTAAGCGAGAAGCTTTATTAGTTTCAGCTGAATTTTACGTGAAGGGTAAGCAGCCTAATGATGCGATAAGAATGTATGAGCAGCATACATCTTTATATCAAGAACCCATCGAAGAACTTATGGAATCATACAATACACTTGCAGGTTTGTATGGTGATAGGCAAAGCTCAAAAAAATTAGATGCATACAATAAAATTATCAGACTTAATCAGAATGCAGGAGCTCAACAGAATGCACGCACACAATATTTAGCAGCTTTTGCTTCTCTAGGTGTTGTTGATCCGCTTATTGCAGATTTTGAGAGCGTAAAGCTAAGTAACTCTCAATCCATAGATGTTAAAAGTCAAAAACTTAAATCAGTTCGCAGTATGCTTTTAGATATGGTTGCGTATGGTGTACCTGAAGTAACATCAGCATCAACATACAAGCTCGCAAATTTATATTTCACTTTCAGTAAAGACTTTATAAATGCTGAAAGACCGGCTGGATTAAATGCTGAAGAACAAGAGCAGTACACTTATTTGCTGGAGGAAAAGGCATTTGAGTTTGAAGATAAGTCGATTGAAATTCATAAAAAGAATATTGAATTTATGCAAACTGGCGTGTACAACCAGTGGCTTGAAAAAAGTGTAAAGCAGCTAGCTGTTTTGTTCCCTGCGCGTTATGAGAAGGAAGAGATAAGTGAAAATAGCATTTCAACTTTATTCTAAAGTAGTCGTCATTTTTGTTTTGCTTGCGCTGGCAGCTTGTGGAACAACAACTGTCCGAAACTCTAATGAAGCTAGTCGAGAGGCTTCTGGTGATGTGCGTGTTAAATTTTCTCAAGCGCTCCAGTTTATGTCTACTGGTGCTTACTCAGATGCTATTGATTTATTGCTAGCAATAAATAAGCAAAATAACGGCTTGCCCGGTGTGCATGCTAACCTTGGTATTGCTTACGGAAAAATGAATGAATTTAAAAAGGCCAAGGACGCGCTTGAAGTAGCTACTGATTTAAAGCCTAATGATTTAGATATACAAAATGAAATGGCTATAGCGTATAAAAATGTAGGTGATTATGCGTCATCTAAGGCTAGTTATGAACGTGTTCTTTCGATTAATCCAAAAAGTGAGAAAGGCAATTTAAATATGGGTATCTTGTGTGATCTTTATATTAATGATGCCGTATGCGCTATTAAATATTATCAAGCTTATGAAGCTATTTATGCTGAAAGGGCTGTTGTTCCAGCTGATGCCAAGCAAGCAAAAGCAAAAGAATCTTTGCCGCCCCTAATTAAAAAAAATGAAAAGGTTGTTAACTGGATTAAGGATTTAGAGAAAAGGAAATAACTATGTTACTATTTCGAAACTATTATGCTTTATTGTTAATTTTTGTCAGTTTTTTTGCTTCAGCGCAAGCATTAAACGATGATGTGGTTGATATATCAGGTACATCAATTATAGGAAATAAAGAATTACCAAAGTCACTGTTTATCGTTCCTTGGAAAAATGCCGAAGTAGGCGATAACAGTGCTTTAAAAGATACACTAGGTGATGATACTAGTATTGTAGATCGCGAAGTTTTTGTACGTGAAATTCAGTACTATGAGTTTTTACAAAAAAATAATTAACCTGCCAATAAAGAGGCTATTACTATGGAATTTTTCTTTGCAATAAAACGTTTTCTTGATGAAGGTGGAGTATGGATGTACCCAATACTTATCATCTTTATAATTGGTTTGGCTATAGCCTTGGAGCGTTGGTTGAAGCTGACTAAAGTTAAATCGAGCAATGTTAAACTTTGGAATAAACTTCAAAGCCACTTTGAAAGTGGTGACTTTGAAACGTCTCGAAAAGTGGCGGCAGAGTCTTCTACTGAGCTTGGTATGATATTAAGCTTGGGTCTTGTACGTCAAGGTTCAGTTCGCCGTCGTGACGATATTGAAATTGCTATGGAAGAGGGCATGATGGAAGTTTTGCCTCAACTTGAGAAGCGCACTAACTACATTGCTTTATTTGCCAATATTGCAACTATGCTAGGTCTTCTAGGTACTATTATGGGTCTTATCGAAGCTTTCGGTGCTGTAGCAAATTTAAGTGCAGCTGCTAAAGCTGAAGCCCTAACGGCTAGTATTTCAACCGCTATGAACACAACAGCTTTTGGTTTGATTGCAGGTATACCCTTGCTTATATTGCATTCACTTATTCAGTCTAAGACTACTGAAATCGTAGA
>CAYZLE010000173.1:0-3687 GCA_964479305.1 uncultured Gammaproteobacteria bacterium
CCAAATAGGCTTTTTAACTGCCCTATCAATTGATCTGCAGGTGTTACTCGCCAGTCATCACCTAGTTGGTAAAGTGCTTTACCTTCTTCGCGATTGACCACAACGGTTACTGGTTGTTTTCCTGAGCAGTATGGGTGCAAGGTAGCTTTAAGCTGCTCAATGAAATTATCCGCAACACTATTTGCATCTACATTGACTTCTATACGCTGCAAATACTTATCGCGTGCTTCTTGCAAGCTATAAATATTTTTAGCCCGTAGACGATAACCACCGTTGTATTCGTCATACCCGAGTGAACCTTCAGCAAAAATCACTTGGTCTTTTACCATGTATTGCTGCATGGCTTCGAAATCTTGCGGGCTAATCACAATATCTACACGTGAGGTATTGTCATCGATATTTAAGAAGCCCATTTTACCACCCCGCATATCGCGGGCGCGCACATCAATAACTAAACCGGTTATTGTCACTTCTACTTCGCGACGCCTACCCTTTTGCTCTGGGCCATTGTTAGCCGGCGGTTCAACTCGGCGAACATGTTCTGCCAAGGTTTTTTTACCGAGCATAATTTCAATTTCGGCGCGGTATTCATCAATTGGGTGACCGCTTAGATACAAACCTAAGGTGTCTTTTTCAAAGGCCAATTTTTGCAGCTTAGTTAATTCAGGAATTTGTTTAAGCTCAACACCAACCACATCGTCTTCGGCAAAAATTTCACCAAACATATCAGCTTGACCTGTATCGGCATTGCTTTGCTCTTGTTCGGCATATTTAACCGCTTCTGGAATGCTGTTTAATAACGAGGCTCTGTTTAGTATTTTGCTTTCATCATCATTCTCGCCCAACACATCCATTGCACCGGCTTTAATTAAAGCTTCTAAGCTACGCTTATTTAACTTATGCGATTCGTTACGGCAACAAAATTCAAGCAAGTCTTCATAGTCGCCATTTGTATTTCGCTCTTGCGTTAGGGCTTCAATAACGCCCTCACCTAAACCTTTAATAGCGCCTAAACCATAGGCAATTTCATTATTACTAATAGCTTTAAATTTGTAGTCTGAGTGATTAATGCCCGGGTTTAATACTTTTAAGCCCATCTCTTTACATTCACTAATTAACATCACAACTTTGTCGGTGTTATCCATATCAGATGAGAGTACAGCCGCCATAAATTCAGCCGCGTAATGTTTCTTTAGCCAAGCAGTTTGGTAAGACAGTAAAGCATAAGCAGCTGAGTGAGATTTGTTAAAACCGTAGCCAGCAAATTTTTCCATTAAATCGAAAACGTAGGTCGCCGTTTTCTCATCAACGTTGTTTTTCAAAGCACCTTCAGTAAAAATAATACGTTGCTTTGCCATTTCCTCGGGCTTCTTTTTACCCATAGCTCGACGCAGCATATCCGCAGCACCTAGTGTATATCCACCTAAGACCTGAGCAATTTGCATTACTTGCTCTTGGTACAAAATAACGCCATAAGTCGGTTCGAGTATAGGCTCTAGGTCTGGGTGGGCATACTCTACTTCTTTGCGACCGTGTTTACAGTCTACATAAACTTGGTCCATGCCCGCATCTAAGGGACCTGGTCGGTATAGGGCTACTAAAGCGACAATATCTTCAAATCTATCGGGTGCTAATTTACCAATTAGCTTTTTCATACCCGCTGATTCCAATTGGAAAACAGCTGTCGTTTGTTCTTGAGCTAATAGCTTGTAGGTTTGTTCGTCATCAAGCTTAATAGTATTAATATCTAAAGGCTCAAATTTTTGCGACTTACGCTTAACATTAACGGCTTTAACGGCCCAATCAATAATGGTTAAGGTTCGTAGGCCCAAGAAATCGAATTTTACTAAGCCAGCGGCTTCAACGTCGTCTTTATCGTATTGTGATACTAAACTACTACCATTTTCTTCACAGTAAAGTGGCGTAAAGTCGGTTAAGTTACTGGGTGAAATAACCACACCACCCGCATGCTTACCCGCATTACGCACACACCCTTCAAGTTTAAGTGCCAAATCTAATAACTCAGTCACCTCTTCTTCTTGATCGTAGCGGCGTTTTAAATCTTCAGAGTCTTCCAGTGCTTGAGTTAGCGTAATGCCAAGATCCAAAGGTATAAGCTTAGCAATGCCATCGACCAGGCCATAAGGTTGGCCTAATGCACGTCCTACATCACGCACTACCGCTTTTGCAGCCATGGTGCCGTAGGTAATAATTTGCGATACTTTTTCTTTGCCGTAATGTTCCGATACGTATTCAATTACTCTATCACGGCCATCCATGCAAAAATCAATATCGAAATCGGGTAGAGATACACGTTCAGGGTTTAAGAATCGCTCAAATAATAAGTCGTATTTTAGTGGGTCAAGGTCTGTAATCTTCATGGCATAAGCCACTAAAGAACCCGCACCCGAACCACGGCCTGGACCAACAGGCACATCGTTCTCTTTTGCCCAGCGAATAAAGTCAGCAACAATTAAGAAATAACCTGGAAAACCCATGCTAGTAATCACGTCAATCTCTAAGTTAAGACGGTCTGTGTACTCTTGCTTGGTTTCAGCAGACCACTCACCTTGCTCGGCCTGTAAGTCAGCCGCCCTTAACTCTAGGCCTTCTTCTGCTACACGCCTGAAATAACTATCGGTTGTTTCACCCTCTGGAACAGGAAAGTTGGGTAAGAATGACTTGCCAGTTTGCATTAAGAAATTACAACGTTTAGCAATTTCTACTGTGTTTGATAGGGCTTCCGGAATGTCACTGAACAGCGCTTGCATTTCATCAGGTGTACGCAAGTATTGCTGCTCTGAATAACGTTTTGTGCGACGCGGATCAGCTAATGTGCGACCTTCGTGAATACAGACTCGCGCTTCATGCGAGTCAAAATCTTCTTTTTCTAAATAACAAACTTCGTTAGTTGCGACTACAGCGATATCTAGCTTAGCTGCCAAATTAAGCGCGGCTTGAATATAAGTCTCTTCGTTTTCACGGCCTGTACGACTTAATTCTATGTAGTAACGGTCTCCAAATAAGCTTTTCCAGCCATTTGCTAATTCTTCGGCCGCTTCTATATTTCCTGCTATAAGTAGGCGCCCAACATCGCCTTCACGCCCGCCAGATAAAGCAATAAGGCCTTCGCTATACTCAGCCAACCAAAGCTTTTCAGCAATTGGAATGCCTTTGTGCTGGCCTTCGGTATAGGTTTTAGAAACTAGGCGTGTAAGGTTTTTATATCCAATGTCATTCTGGCAAAGTAAGACCATACGGTCTGAAGGAACTGAACCTGCTATTTGCGGACTGTCATCATCAGACTCTAGACGAATATCAACTCCTAGAAGCGGCTTAATACCTTTATCTAAAGCGGTTTTAAAAAACCTTACAGCGGCAAACATATTGCTTTGGTCTGTTAAAGCCACGGCTGGCATAGCGTTTTCGCTAATTTTATTTGCCAGTGCCTTAATTTTCACCACGCCATCAACGAGTGAAAACTCACTATGCACACGTAAATGTACAAAAGTCGGCTGAACTTTTACTGGCTCTATTTCTGTTTCCGCCCGGTCTTGTGCCTGGTCTTGTCCCTGGTCTTGCGCAGGGTCTTGTAGCTGCTCTGTTGGATGATCTGATGGCATGCCTATAGTCTGCTGTTTAGCGCAAAAATATGCAAGATTGTTTCTTATAATTTTTTGTGTTTAG
>CAYZLE010000174.1:0-3654 GCA_964479305.1 uncultured Gammaproteobacteria bacterium
CGAAAGACGTAAAAGGCTACCTGCTATTAATGGCTGTGCTAACGGCCTGTATTGCTATTGTCGAAGTATCATTATTTGGTTTTCTAGGGCAGCTTGTTGATTGGTTGTCGGTAAAAGAGCGTGCAACCTTCTGGCAAGAAGAAAAAGGCATGTTAATGTTTATGGGCTTTGTCATATTAATTGCTTTGCCTGTATGCGTTGTTTTCCATTCAATGGTAGTGCATCAAATATTAATGGGTAATTACCCTATGCGCATCCGCTGGCAAGCGCATCGTTTCTTGCTCGGTCAAAGTATTCGTTTTTTCCAGGATGAATTCGCCGGGCGTATTGGCACTAAAGTTATGCAAACATCCTTGGCGGTTCGCGAAGCCGTTATGAAACTGCTTGATGTGTTGCTGTACGTGTCAGTTTATTTTATTGGCATGGTGTCCGTTGTAGCTACAGCAGATTGGCGTTTGTCTTTGCCTTTAGTCGTTTGGATTATTGTTTATGTAAGTTTGCTTGCTTACTTTATTCCGCGCTTTCAAAAAATAGCCGAACTTCAAGCCGACTCGCGAGCTGAAATGACAGGGCGCATTGTTGACACCTACACCAATATTCACACAGTAAAACTCTTCTCGCATTCTCAGCGCGAAGCAGACTACGCTAAAGATGCCATGAACGGCTTTTTACAAACCGTTTACCCTATGATGAACTTAGCTAGTCAATTAAACATTTCATTATGGGTGCTTAACTCACTTAATATATTTACAGTCTGTGCACTGTCTATTTACCTATGGGTGAACAGCGCTATCGCAACAGGTGCTATTGCCGTTGTGGTGGGTTTGTCTTTACGTTTAAACGGCATGTCTCAATGGATAATGTGGGAAACATCAATGCTGTTCGAAAACCTCGGTACTGTTCGTGATGGTGCGAATACCTTATCGATGGATAGAGATGTTCAAGACAAAGCCAATGCCAGTTCACTTAAAGTAAGCGAAGGTGAAATAAACTTTGATCAAGTTGATTTCTCGTATAAAGAAGAAAACAAACAACACGATGTATTCGCCGCCTTATCTTTAAACATTAAAGCCGGTGAAAAAATTGGTTTGGTAGGTCGCTCGGGTGCAGGTAAGTCTAGCCTAGTTAACTTGCTACTGCGCTTTCACGATGTGCAGGCAGGTAAAATCAGTATAGACGGCCAAGACATATCAGCTGTTAAGCAAGAAAGCCTTCGTGAGCAGATTGGTATGGTCACACAAGACACTTCACTGCTGCATCGCTCAGTAAGAGACAACATTCTTTACGGTCGTCCCAATGCATCTGACGCAGAAATGATTGAAGCTGCCACTAAGTCCGAAGCGCATGAATTCATACTAGAGCTAGTCGACTCAAAAGGGCGCACAGGCTATGATGCTCATGTAGGTGAGCGAGGCGTTAAACTCTCAGGTGGGCAACGTCAGCGTATTGCTATTGCACGTGTGCTGCTAAAGAATGCGCCCATTCTAATTTTAGATGAAGCCACCTCAGCACTAGACTCAGAAGTTGAATCATTTATTCAACGTAGCCTATACACGCTAATGGAAAATAAAACCGTTATCGCCATTGCACATCGTTTATCAACCATCGCAGAAATGGATAGACTGATAGTATTAGACGAAGGCAAAATAGCCGAGCAAGGCACACATGAAGAACTTATTGCACAAAATGGCATCTACTCTAATCTATGGCATCATCAATCGGGTGGTTTCATTGCAGAAGAAACAGAAAATTAAGGTTTAAAATATGTTTAAGTCGTTTTATTTAAATAAAAAGTGGTGGCCATGGTCTATAGCAGGCACATTACTGATTGTAATCGTTACATGGTACAAAGTTCAGCTTGATGTTCAAGTCAACGAATGGTTTGGTGGCTTTTACGACATCATTCAAAAAGCCCTCGCCACACCAAATAGCGTAGCAGCAAGTGAGCTATATGGTTACTTATTTACCTTCGCAAAAATTGCTGGCATCTACATTATTGTAGCCGTGCTAATTGACTTCTTCGCTCGTCACTATGTTTTCCGTTGGAGAACAGCCATGACAGAATACTACACAGAAAACTGGCACAAACTCCGCCATATAGAAGGTGCCTCACAACGTATTCAAGAAGACACCATGCGCTTCGCCTCAATTGTAGAGCGCCTAGGTATAGCCTTCCTACGTTCAATACTAACCCTTTTTGCTTTCCTACCAATCCTGTGGGCGTTCAGTGACAAAATTGTTGCACTGCCGATCATTGGTCCAGTAGATCAAGCCCTGGTGTATGTAGCAATAATGTCTGCCTTATTTGGTACCGTGCTGCTAGCTATTGTGGGTATTAAATTACCCGGCTTAGAATTCAACAACCAAAAAGTAGAAGCGGCTTACCGTAAAGAACTCGTTTATGGCGAAGACCACGAAGACCGCGCCGAACCAGAAACCCTATGGGAGCTTTTTGCGAATGTACGCAAAAACTACTACCGCCTTTACCTACACTACATGTACTTCGATGTAGCTAAATGGTCTTACCTACAATTCTCAGTAATCATTCCTTACCTTGCTATGGCACCAACCATTGTTTCAGGTGCAATTACGCTTGGCGTATTACAACAAATTATCCGCGCCTTCGGTAAGGTAGAAGAGTCCTTCCAGTTCTTAGTGAACTCATGGGGAACAATTGTAGAGTTACTATCTATTCGCAAACGATTGAAGGCGTTTGAGCAAGAGATAGATTAAAAGGCTTTAATGCTTTTTTATTGTAAAAGCGTGATTTTACATATATCGTATAAATAACTAGGACGTGTTCCCACATATTGAAAAGGAATATTTAATAAAAATGAAAGTTCTGCATACAAATCAAGTGTTTAAGGCCAATGCTCTAAAGAAGCTTAATAAAACACTGGGATTCCCTATAATATCGAAAAGTAGGATTGGTTCCTACTTTTCATACTGTTAACTGCACAAGGAATATTAAATATATGAATAAATTTTTAACACTCGTTTGCTTTTCGCTTCTGGTTGGCTGCGTCAATAATTCCCAAGTTACCAATTACAAAAGTAAACGTAATCTTGCAACCACTAGTCCACTTATATGTGTCAGTTCTACCTCTGTAGGCTCTGAAAGCACGGCAGCTGATATTGCCGCTGGTGCAAAAGATTGCGCTGACTCGTCCAAATACAATGAAGCAGCAGAGCTTCTCATGGTAGCAAGTGCCTATGCGTACTTTGATACGAAAAGGGTAACTGACAAAACCGCACATGGTGCATTGAATGCACTTTTCGCAAAAGAGTTTGGCTCTTTATCAGAGTCTCAAAGAAAAGAGCTATTTTCTAGCATCGACGCACTCGATAATAACCAGCCAAGAAAAAACGAAATATGCACGTACCTTACTTCTTCACCTCCACCATCCTATTTTCCCGACTACATGATTGCACACGGTATAGGGGCATTTAAAGGCTCTCTCAAAGCCCCATTAATCAAGGGCTTTAATGCTAGCGAGGCATGGTTAAAATCCATGGCATTCATCAAGTGCAGCAGTTAACAAGTAAAGGCACCGGACAACAAAACCGCCGCTTCGCTCTGGTTTTGCTGCCGGTGCTTTAGGCGTTATACAACAATAGGAATTCAATATGTTTAATCATTTTCAAAAAAACATA
>CAYZLE010000175.1:0-3606 GCA_964479305.1 uncultured Gammaproteobacteria bacterium
GTGTTAGCAGCTAAAAAGCAAAACAAAGAAAAAGAAATGATAGAAGCTATTCAGCATGCCTATTATTTACAAGCACGTAACCCTTCAAATGCCGATGTACACTATGAGCTAGCTGCAGAGCTAGGTTTAAGTGTTGAACAGTTTAAAACAGACTATCAGTCTAAAGAATTAAATAACGAGCTTAAGCAAGAAATTGAATTAGCGCGCAATATGCCTATTCAAGGTTTTCCATCTTTAGTTTTAGAGAAGAATGGTGTTAGGTATGCTATTCCTGTTGAATATAAAAACTGGCAGTTAACGCTGCAGTTAATCAGCGATGCATTATGAGTAAGGATATGAAATTTGAGCTTCACCCGCAGCTACAACTCGACTGCATTGTGCTTGGCAGTTTTGAGTTAAGCTTATTGTTGTTGGTTAAAGATAGCCAGTACCCTTGGTTTATCTTAGTGCCTAAAAGAGATGGCATAAAAGAAATTTTTGAGTTATCAGAAGAAGATCAGAGCTTACTATTAAAAGAATCATCAATATTAAGTAAGGCCTTACAGCAGGAATTTAAAGCCGATAAGATGAACTTGGCTGCCTTAGGGAATATGGTTCCTCAATTACATCTACACCATGTTGTACGCTATAAAGATGATGCTGCATGGCCTGGGCCTATATGGGGTGTTAAAGAAGCACTTCCTTATTCAGAAGCAGATATTGAAAAAATGACTGAACAAGTAAAAAACGCCGCTATTGAGGGATTGGAGCTTAAGGTATAGAATCCACTTGGTTTTACATTACTAAGTGAGGTTTATATGAAAAAGCCAAACCCTGTTGCTAAATATCAGCGGCAATTTAATCAAGCCAAGGTTTTTGTTAATAAAAAGAAACGACAAAAAAGTGGTTACTTAAAACATACAAAGCATGGTGAAAATAAGAACCCTCTACTAGCAGCCTAATTAATTTTCAAATTAAAAATTAGTTTGCTAGTAGAGGGTTTTTTAACGCCTCTACAAAAATAATATAAAGGGAAAAACATGTCTGAAATTTTATTAACGGTTGTCGCGCACGATAGACCCGGTATTGTCACGGAGCTATCTGATGTGATTAAGTCGCATGACGCAAGCTGGCTAGAAAGTAACATGGTGAGACTGGGTGGAGAGTTTGCCGGCTTAGTGAAAATAAAAGTACCTGATAATAAACAAGATGCTTTACAAGTGGCTTTACATGAATTGGAGCACGAAGGTATTAGTGTATTTAGTCATGCAAGTACAGGCAAGGCAGCTGAGCCGCAAGAGATTAAGCAGCTGTCAGTAATTGGTAATGATCGAGTTGGTATTGTTGAAGAAATTGCAACATTGTTGTCGTCGCATAAAGTGAATGTAGAAAAAATTAGTACTCGTTGTGAACCAGCAGCAATGGCTGGGGATATGATGTTTGTTGCCGATATAAAGGCATCTTTGCCAGTGGGTATGTCTGAGAATGATTTACAAACTATTTTAGAGAGTCTTTCGGACGATTTAATGGTTGAATACGATAGCGAGTAATAATTGTAATTGGCTTAAAGTACTTCTGGAAATTAATATAGCTAGTGAAACTTGTATATTACAAGGTGGTAACGGTCACCGTCATTGCTAGAAACACCTTTGCCATTTTTAAAGCGTATTAATCGCTTATGAACGGCCTTGCCTAGCCATTGGTCCCATACCCATATTCCGTCTTTTGTTTGCTCAATGTAAATAGCGGCATGATAACCACGAATATTAGGGTAACGCCCATTTTTAAACGTAGCAATAACACTACCTTTAGGAATCTTATTGCCCTTTACCCTGATAGACGGCCTCCAAAACTTCGTAAGTGGTGCTCCTGAACACTGTTGTATTAATGCAACACAGTGGCCGCTGCCGACAATATTATTTTTATACTGGCTAGCATTTTTACAAATATATTTGCTTGATGCTATTGGAGTTTGGGGTGAAACAATGGTTGGGGCTTTGCTTGATCCGATGCTGCATGCTTGTAAAAATAGAAAGCTTGCTAAGCTAAACAGTATGGGTTTTGTAATAATAATTTTGTTTGGCATTATTGTAAGCTCTCAACTCGCGTGAATTGTCGAGTGCTTAAATTTAACGCGCTAAGTTTATTGCCCCAAACACAGCCCGTATCAATGTGATAAACGGCAAATTTTTTATTATGCTCTGCATTTAAGTTTAAAGCAGCCCAGTGACCAAATACGATATTTGTATCTATTGCCTTGCGAGAACTTTCTTCAAACCATGCCTGAAGGTTTTCAGGCTGCTTGCCCAACTCATTTTTTTCTTTAAGGTTTAAGGCAAAATTACGTTTATCTATAAAGCGCATGCGTGTAAGAGCATTAATGATATAACGATAGCGAGGCATGCCTTTTAAAGAGTCATGCCATTGGTCAGGGTTATTGCCATACATGTTTTGTAAAAGTTCTAGCCTGTCTTTGCTTTTTAATATCTTATTAATTTCACTGGCGTATTCTAGGGCTTGAGTAATGCTCCATTGCGGCGGGATACCCGCGTGAGTCATTGCAAAGTTACTTACTTCATCGTATTGAATTAAAGCTTGCTTACTGAGCCAGTCGCATAGTTCATTTACGTCTGAAGCTTTTAAAATTTCATTAAGCGTATCGCTTTTGGAAGGTTCACGCACACCAGATTGGCAGGCTAGAAGATGTAGGTCATGGTTGCCAAGTACAATATCGGCAAGGCCTTGCTCTTGTAGTTGTTTGACATAACGAAGGCAAGTTAAAGACTGTGGGCCGCGGTTAATTAAATCGCCTGCGAACCATAAATGGTGTCTTTTTGGAGAGTAGTCGAGCTTGTTTAAAAGCAACAGCAGTTCGTCATAACAGCCCTGAAGATCTCCAATGGCAATTATGTCTTTGCTCATGGCTTAGTGTAAAACGCGTGGTATGGTGAGAACAAAGGGTTCAATGGCGGCATCAAATGTTTCGCCGTTGTCGTTAAGCATTTGGTAGCTACCACCCATAGTGCCAACTGATGTTTCTAGTATGGCGCCACTGGTATATTGGTATGACTGCCCGGGTGCTAGATAAGGTTTTTCCCCTACTACGCCTTCACCGTGTACTTCTTGAATTTTGCCGTTTGCATCGGTAATTAGCCATTTTCGAGTAAGTAGTTTGGCGCCAATGCTGCCGTCGTTCTTAATCGTAATGGTGTAAGAAAATACAAAGCGATTTTCTTCTTCTGCCGACTGCGTGTCAATGTAGTTGGTTTTAACTTTGATATTAATATTGTTTGTAGTCACTTTAAAATCCGTATAAGCGGCGTATTATTTTTTAGAAAAAAGGTGAAGAGACAGTTTAGCAAAGCTTTCTAAAGAAAGCTGCTCTGGTCTAATGCCTGGGTCAATCTCGCAAGCTTCAATTTCTTCGCCTGTCATCATGCCTTTTAGATTGTTGCGTAGCGTTTTTCGTCTTTGAGAAAATGATTTTGTTACTAACTTGGCAAAGAGCTTTTCATCACCAGCATCAACAATAGGCGTGGTATAAGGTGTTAGTCTAACAATAGCCGAGTCTACAGCAGGCGCTGGGTTAAACGCTCCCGGTTTGACGGTAAACAAGTATTGCACTTT
>CAYZLE010000176.1:0-3574 GCA_964479305.1 uncultured Gammaproteobacteria bacterium
CTTATAAAAAAAGCCCGCTAATGCGGGCTTTTTTTTGCTTATTTAAAAGTACTTTTTACTATGAAAGAAACAGCTTGTAAGCTTCGTTATCTGTTTCATCCCAATACTCGTAACCAAGTTTAGTTAAGGTTTTAGTAAAGGCAGTACGGTCAGCTTTGGTTTTTAAACCAATGCCAATTAAAACACGTCCATAAGCAGCGCCATGATTACGGTAATGGAACATACTTATATTCCATTTATCACCCACACCATTTAAAAACTGCATCAATGCGCCAGGTCTTTCTGGGAACTGCAAACGGAAAACATGTTCGTTTTCTAAATGCTTAGCTCGCCCACCCACCATATAACGCGTATGTGTTTTTGCCATTTCGTTTTGGCTAAGGTCTGTAACCGCAAAAGACTTTGACTCTAAACGTTTAATTAAATCATGTCTTTCATCATCGGTACCTTTGTTGCACATAACACCAACAAAAATTTGCGCATTACTTTCTGAAGCATAACGATAATTAAACTCGGTTATACCGCGCTTACCAATAGTGCTACAGAATTTTTTAAAGCTACCCGGTTTTTCAGGTATCGTCACCGCTAATATCATTTCACGGTTTTCACCAAGCTCTGTTCTTTCGGCAACATGACGTAAGCGATCAAAATTCATATTGGCACCACAAACAATACCCGCTAAATTTTTATCTTTTAGCTGATGCTTTTCAGTGTATTGCTTAATAGCAGCCGTAGCTAATGCACCTGCAGGTTCCGCAATAGAACGTGTGTCTTCATAAATATCTTTAATCGCCGCACACATTTCATCGGTACTAACTAAAACCGTGTCATCCACTAAGTCTTTTAATAAAGAGTATGGCTCTTTACCTATTTGCTTAACTGCAACACCATCTGCAAATATACCCACAGTAGGTAAAGTTACACGTCGACCTGCTTTTAGCGCAGCATCCAGACACGCGGATTCCTCAGACTCCACTGCAACAACTTTTATTTCAGGGCGCACTGCTTTTATATAGGCTGCCATACCAGCAATTAAGCCACCACCACCTACAGGAATAAAAACAATATCAAGATCATCTTGCTGACGCAGCATTTCCATCGCAATCGTACCTTGACCTGCAATAACATCAGGGTCATCGTAAGGGTGAACGAATGGATAGTTTTTACTTTTACTTATTTCTAAAGCATGAGCATAAGCATCGTCGTAAGCATCGCCATGCAATACAATCTTTGCACCAAATTCTTTAACCGCCTGCACTTTAATGGCTGGCGTTGTTACAGGCATAACAATAATAGACTTCATGCCTAATTTATTCGCGCCCAGCGCAACACCTTGAGCATGATTACCTGCCGATGCGGTAATAACAGTGCTTACGTCGCCTTTTTTACTTAGCTGATACAGCTTGTTATACGAACCACGTACTTTAAAGGCAAAAGTCTTCTGTAAGTCTTCGCGCTTTAAATAAACGGTATTGCCTATTTTTTTAGACAGTTTTTCCGCCAAAATAAACGGGCTCTGCACAGCCACATCGTAAACGCGTGCGTTTAAAATTCTGTGTAAATAGCTTTCTAACTTCTTATTCATATTTTGTTTTACGTAAAGTCTTTATTGATCCTAACAAAAGGCTATACTAAGAGCCTTATTCATGCACCTATGATAACACTATGAACCAAGATACATTAAAAAAACAAGCCGCGGAAGCCGCATTACAATATATTGAAGACGATTCAATCGTTGGCGTAGGCACTGGCTCAACCGTAAACTTCTTTATTGACGCTTTAGCCGACATAAAAGGCCGTATTGATGGCGCTGTTTCTAGCTCAGAAGCCAGCACTAAACGCTTAGAAGATCATGGTATTCGTGTGTACGACCTAAATAGTGTAGGTGATATTCCGCTTTATATCGATGGCGCTGACGAATCTAACGAAAACCTACAATTAATTAAAGGTGGCGGTGCCGCTTTAACGCGTGAAAAGATTGTGGCAGCTGCGGCTAAAAAATTCGTTTGTATTGCTGACCAAAGTAAAGTTGTAGGCATACTAGGTAAATTCCCTATTCCTGTAGAAGTCATTCCAATGGCGCGAAGCTATGTTGCTCGCCAATTAGTTAAGCTGGGTGGCACACCGGAGTGGCGCGAAGGCGTAACAACCGATAACGGCAACATTATTTTAGACATTCATAATATGGATGTTATGGAGCCGATTAAACTAGAACGCGCGATTAACGACATTGCTGGTGTAGTAACAGTTGGCCTATTTGCTCAACGCCCTGCCGATGTGCTGATTGTTGGTAGCAAAACTGGCCCACAAATTAAAACAAAGCCATAATTTAGGAACTCTATTGCCCTAGCCTAATCAAAGCTTGTATTAGGCTAATTAACTGTACTGGTTTAGGATAAAGCATGCACACTCTCAACATTCGACAAGCACTTGTTTTTTTATTGCTGAGTATCTTCAGCTTGGCTGCGCAAGCGCAAATTCAGTTTAACGAGCCCGACTTACTTCAAGTAGACCAAGCCTTTCCTGCCATTATCACCAATGATGATTCGGCGGTACTGGTTAACTTTAAAGTAGCCCCTGCCTACTACCTCTATAAACACGCCTTTGAATTTACGGCCAACAATGGTGTACAGCTTGGCGAAGCTGTTATTCCCAAAGGCAAAGAAAAAATGGACGAGTACTTCGGCCTTATCGAAAGCTATCGCCATGATCTGAGTATTCGTGTACCCATTACTTATCTTCCAGAAGGCACGCAAGACTTTGCTGTTACCGTTCGTTCACAAGGCTGTGCAGACGCTGGCGTTTGCTACCCACCTTTTAACCAAGAAGGTTTAATTTTTACCGACGGTTTAGATATTTCTAAAATTGCAGCTTCGGCTTCTACATTGGCAGCGTTACCAGACCTAGCAGAAGAACCGCTAGACGCAAAAGCTGCTGTGCCTGCTGACGAGTTCATTATTGATCCAAGTTTAGACATGGCCGACCAGCCAATAGAAGACCCTAGCATAGGCAGCCCTGCAGCAGCCGACTCCTCTATTACCGTTTCAGAACAACAAGCCCTGGCTAACCAACTAGCTTCTGGCAAAACACTGCTTACCCTTGCCTCATTCTTTGGGCTTGGCTTGCTGCTTGCCTTTACGCCTTGCGTATTCCCAATGATTCCAATTTTAGCCGGCATTATTGTAGGCCAAAAAGACCAACTCACCACACGCAAAGCCTTTAGCTTATCTTTAGTTTACGTATTAGCCATGGCGCTAACTTATACCGTTGCCGGAGTCATTGTGGGCTTGTCGGGCGAAAACGTACAAGCCGCATTCCAAACGCCATGGGTGCTATATGTTTTTGCTGCGGTGTTTGTTCTGCTCTCGCTTTCTATGTTTGGTTTGTACGAACTACAAATGCCAAGCTTTATACAAAACAAACTTAGCCAAGCCAGCAACACACAAAAAGGCGGCACTTATATTGGCGCCGCCATTATGGGCCTACTCTCCGCATTAATCGTTGGGCCGTGCGTAACCGCTCCTTTAATTGGCGCATTAATCTTTATAGCCGACACTGGCGATGCCGTACTCGG
>CAYZLE010000177.1:0-3551 GCA_964479305.1 uncultured Gammaproteobacteria bacterium
TTGTATAGTCACCTTCAATAATGGCTTTTTTAAGCTCTAAGCTTTTTATCGTAACTGGGCTGTTAACATCGGGTTTTGGATCTTTAAATTGAAAATATTTATCAAAATTGATAATAGCTTGTACACCGAAGCCTTCAGTATTACGATATGTTTGCTTATAAGTACCTGGCAGTAAATATAAGTAATCTCCCGCTGACAATTGTTTGGTGCCCGTATCAATCGTACAAGGTTGTTGTTGACTGCAAGCCGATCCTGAACCAGATGGTGCGGCGTAGAAGCATGAGCCTGTTATACCTTCACTAGGGCAAGCACTTTGAGAATAAGCTTGCAAAGAAAAAAACAAGCCCGTTAATACCAAAATTAAATTACGCATCAGTTACTCCCTAACCTTATTTTTATATGATTTAATTTCTAATGAATCTTCTTTAAAATACCATCAAGTTCATCGTTATTGGTGTAGTTAATAACCAACTTACCTTTGCCGTTACTGCTGTGCTGAATAGTCACTTTAGCACCTACTTTTTCAGATAAGTCTTGTTCTAAACTTACAATGTTAGGGTCTTTAGTCGCTTCGTCTTTTTTAGCTGCTGGGTTTAATGTTTGCTTAACTAAACTTTCTGTTTGTCTAACCGATAAACCTTTAGCTTCTACTTGTTCCGCAATTGCGCTTTGCTTATGTACCGGCAAAGAAAGTAGAGCACGTGCGTGGCCCATTTGAATTTTGTTTTCTTCTAGTTGCTGCTTAACGCTATCGTCTAAATCTAATAAACGTAATAAGTTACTCACCATCACTCGCGAGCGACTTACAACATCGGCAACTTGTTGGTGTGTTAAATCAAACTCATCTACTAAACGTTTAAAACCTTTTGCTTCTTCTAAAGCACCTAGGTTTTCACGTTGAATGTTTTCAATTAAAGCAACGGCGGCGGCAGTTTCGTCGTCCATTTCTTTAACAACAGCTGGCACTTCACCTAAGCCGGCCAGTTGTGCTGCACGCCAGCGGCGTTCACCTGCGATAAGCTCGTAAGTACCATCACCCTGATTACGTAAAACTAAAGGTTGCAATATGCCTTGTTGTTTTATTGATTCGGCTAAAGTGTTTAGCGCATCTTGGTCAAAATGGATACGCGGCTGGTAACGGCCACGTTCAATTTTTTCTATTGAAACAATTTTTAAGCCGTCCGTTTTTTCAGCGGTTTCAATGCTTACTTCTTGCGTGTGTTTTGCACTAGCTTCAACGGCTTCGTTTACGCTATCGCCCATTAAGGCGCTAAGGCCACGGCCTAGGCCAGGTCTTTTCTTCGTTGCCATTATGCTACTTCTCCGGCTTTGTTATTTTTTCTTAAGATCTCACCTGCTAAGGCCATGTAGGCTAGTGAACCTCTTGAATTTTTGTCGTACTGTAATATTGGCAAACCATGACTAGGTGCTTCAGCTAAACGAACATTTCTTGGAATAGCCGAGCGGTAAACGCGGTCTGGAAAATGAGCGTGCAATTCTGCCGACACATCTTGTGCAAGATTATTACGCGGGTCGTACATAGTACGTAAAATGCCTTCAATTTGTAAATTTGGATTAATGCTTTTGCGAATACTTTCAATAGTAGTAAGTAAAGCAGACAAACCTTCTAAAGCGTAATACTCACATTGCATAGGAATTAATACGCTGTCGGCTGCAACCAATGCATTCACTGTTAGCATGCTCAATGATGGAGGACAGTCGATAATAATGTATTCGTAATTGTCTTGAACTTTTGCCAAAGCCAAACGAAGCTTTTGTTCGCGTGCAATTAGCTCGTTCATTAAGGCAACATCAGCAGCGGTTAAATCACTGTTCGCAGGAAGCACATCAAAAGGCACGGCTTCACTTCTTGCAATCGCATCAGTCACGTCAACGTCGCCAATCAGTACATCGCAAACTGTCGTATCCACACCGTTTTTATCAACACCCGAGCCCATTGTAGCGTTGCCTTGCGGATCCATATCTACCAATAATGTGCGGTGCTTGGTCACAGCAAAGGCCGACGCTAAATTTACGCTTGTGGTGGTTTTACCCACGCCGCCTTTTTGATTCGTTACTACTATTGTCTTAGCCATGTTGTCTCTTTATTTTTGTAAGCGAATTATGTGTCTTTCGCCGTCAACATTCGGTACTTTTAAAGTTTGAATACCTACAATTTTATCTGCAGGTATGCTGTCCATTTCATCGTCGGGGCGCTTGCCCTTCATTGCCAAAATATGTGTGTCGCTGTGGCATAGCGGTAAAACTTGTTGGTAAAAATCGCCCATTGCTGCAAAAGCACGGCTGGTTACTGTATCAAACTGCCCGCTTGCTGGGTAGTCGGGTTTAAAAGATTCTATACGACTTTGCACTACACTTAGGTTATCAAGGCCGAGTTCTATTTGGCTTTGCTTCACAAAACGTGTTTTTTTGCCGTTGCTATCTAGCAAAGTGAAATTCACATGCGGTAAAGCTATTGCCAGTGGAATGCCCGGTAAACCGCCACCGCAACCAACATCTAAGACCGTATCACCGTGAATATGAGACATAATCGAAAGCGAGTCTACAAGGTGATAGTCGACCATTTTTTTAGGGTCGCGAATAGCGCTTAAGTTATAAACTTTATTCCACTTATTAAACAGCTGCAAAAACACCATTAGTTTTTCTATTTGTGCGCTGTCTAAATTTAAGCTTAATTGCTTGCACGCCGCTTCAAGCTGCTTTTGCAATTTTGTTGTATCAAGCATGGCCATTGTTTATGCGCTTTTAGCTGAGTCGCCTCGTTTAGGTGACTTTAGATAAATGCGCAGCAAAGAAATAGCCGCAGGCGTAATACCCGGCACTCGGCTCGCCTGGCCTAAAGTTTCAGGACGTGCATCGCTTAGCTTTTGAATTAGCTCGTTCGATAGGCCGCTGATGATGCTGTAGTCTAAGCCTTCAGGTAAGCGCGTGTTTTCGCTTTTTGCATTGCTAGCAATTTCTTGCGTTTGGCGCGTTACATAACCAGCATATTTATATTGAATTTCAATTTGCTCAGCCACCTTTTCGTCTACCGCTTCTTCTGGCGCAACACCCTCTAAAGCCATTAAATCTTTATAGCTAAACTCTGGGCGTTTTAATATATCCGTAGCGCGGTACTCTCGGCTTAATGCTTTGCCGCTGTGCGCTTTAATTTGTTCGTCGGCCTGTGTATTTGGGCGAACAAAGTGTTGCTGCAAACGTGTGTTTTCTTTGTCGATAGCTTCTTGCTTATCGCAAAATGCCTGCCAGCGTTCGTCATCAACCAAACCCAACTCTCGGCCAATTGGTGTTAAGCGTGCATCGGCATTGTCTTCTCGTAAAATTAAGCGGTGCTCGGCACGGCTGGTAAACATGCGGTAGGGCTCTTTCGTGCCACGGGTAATTAAGTCGTCAACTAATACACCCAAATAACCTTGTTCGCGACCAACCACAAAAGGCTCTTTGCCTCGTGCTTGTAAGCTCGCATTTACCCCCGCTAATAAACCTTGTGCGCCGGCTTCTTCGTAACCGGTTGTGCCGTTAATTTGTCC
>CAYZLE010000178.1:0-3543 GCA_964479305.1 uncultured Gammaproteobacteria bacterium
ATGGGCAGCCAAAATTAATATCAATGCCTGTAGGTTCTAGCTTGGCGGCATTGGCAGCATTAAGTGCCATGTATTTAGGGCTGCCACCTAAGAGTTGTAAATAAACTGGAACGCCAGAATGAGTTTTACCACCGTGATGAAGCTCGGGTGAAAACTTAAAGAAGATTTTGTCAGGTAAAAGTTGATCTGTAACTCGAATGAACTCGGTGACGCAGCGGTCGTAGCCACCTAGGCGCGTAAGCTCATCACGCATTTCGTAATCAACAACGCCTTCCATCGGCGCTAAGAAAATACGCATGGGGCTTATGTTTGTGCGTGTTGGCTAAACCAATTGACTGCGCGAGAATGTTTGTCGACTTGGTCGGTAACATTAAGTACAAGTGCAAATAATGCCATACGAATCAGCACGCCATTATCTGCCTGCCTAAATATCGCAAGGTTGGGATTTTGATCAAGATCGTTATCCAACTCATTTGCATTTGCTCTTGAGTCGCGTGGAAGTGGATGCATGATAACGGTATTAGGTTCGCAATATTGTGTGTAGATACTTTGGTTTAAGCGGAAGCGACCTCGGTACATATCAGCTTCTTCTTGCGACTCAAAACGTTCTTCTTGGATACGTGTTGAATAGGCAATATCTACATTTGAAATACTGCTTGTGAGTTCTTCAGAAACTTCTACGGTATGACCTGCTTGGCGAAGTTTTTCTACAATAGCTTCTGGCATAGCCAATTCTTTTGGTGAAATAAGGGTTACGTGCATGTTGCCAAATAGCGTAAGCAGTTTGCAGAGAGAGTGTACTGTTCGGCCAAACTTTAAATCACCAATCATCGCAACGCGCATACCATCGATACCGCGGCCTTTTGCTTGGAGTTCTTTTTGAATCGTATATAAGTCGAGTAGGGCCTGGCTAGGATGTTCGTTTGCGCCGTCACCGCCATTTAGAACGGGTACTCGGCTCGCTGTAGAAAATTCAGCGACTGATCCAGCTTCGGGGTGGCGCATGCAAATTACATCGCTGTAGCCCGAAAGTACGCGCGCTGTGTCTTGAAGAGATTCGCCTTTAGAAATAGCTGAGCTTTGAAAGCCTGTTGTTTCACGAACTTCACCGCCTAGTAGGTTAAATGCTGAGCCAAAGCTAACTCGGGTACGGGTACTGGCTTCGAAAAACATATTGCCAAGAATAGCGCCTTCTAAAACGCGTGTAACCTTTTTACGAAGAGCATAAGGTTGCATAGAGTCTGCAACATTGAAGATATGTTCAATATCTGCGCGTTCAAATTGTTCAATAGATAGTATGTGCGCGCCGGTAAAGTTCAACGTTGTCTCCTGTGTAGTTGCTCTATTGTAACGCTGATTGTGATATTCGACCAGTGTTTGATGGCTTGGTGTTAATAGTTGGTGTGTATGGCCTGGTGTTTAAGGAGGCTGGTGCTGATTAGATGGAATGGACTTGTTAAGTGTTTTCTTGCAGCCAACGTTGTACTATTAATGCAGCTGCTAGCTCGTCGAGGTCGCCTTTCTTCTGGCGCTTTTTGCGTTCGCCACTTTGTCTTTGTTGCTTAATGATTTCGCTAGCTTCGATAGAGCTCATGCGCTCATCTTGCATGTGTACAGTTTGATTAAATTTGTTCTGAATTTTTTTGCCAAAATTACGGGCACTATTGGTTATGTCGGTTGGAAAGCCTTCCATCGTAAGTGGGTCGCCAACGACAATACAAGTCGGTTTCCATTGTTTTATTAGTGCTTCGATTTTGTCCCAGTCAGGGTCACCATTGATAGGTGTTAGGGTTTCTAAAGCCGAGGCCGATCCTGTAATACTCTGGCCTACTGCAACGCCAATGCGTTTAAGGCCAAAGTCAAACCCGAGTATAACGGTGGTCATATTCTTTGTACTTATGCGCGCCCAGAGTGAGGCGGTAATTGAGACATGTTAATGCCTAACCATTGTGCTGATAGCAACCAAAGGTTTTCAACGTCGTTATTGAAAATTTGGTCAGCCGTTGCGGGCATGGTTAGCCATGAATTTTCTTTCATTTCGTTATTGAATTGTTCGGTACTCCAGCCAGAGTAGCCAAGTGCAATATGGTAGTCCTTAGGACCTGTTCCCTTTGCGATAGCTTCAATAATGTCTTTAGAAGAAGTTAATGCTAATTCGCTATTAATAACGGTGGTGCTTTCCCATTGCTGGGTTTCGTCATCAAAATTTGTAGCCTTATTATCAGTATTGCGGTGAAGGATAAAGCCGCTTTCAGGTTGCACAGGGCCGCCTTCGTATAGCATGCCGTGTTGCTTGTTGTGGCTGCTTACGTCTAATTCTTTGAATAACTCTGCCATAAGATATTGGCTAGGACGGTTTAATGTTACGCCCATTAGGCCTTCTTCATTGTGTTCACAAATTAAGGTTACCGTCTGGTAAAAATGACGATCTTGCAAATAAGGCATCGCAATAAGAAAGTGACCAGTAAGGTTATCACTTTGGCTGTCTTTTAAGCTTATTGAAGGAGGTGTAAGGTTACTTTTAGAGGTACTCATAGTTGCTGTAACTTTAACGCATCAGCATCATCTAAACAAGGCAAACAGGGTTTATTCAGGGCCTACTTGGTATTTAAATCGCCCTTCTTGAATACCCATGTTCTGACAATTTGAATATGGTCAGCTATTTCACGTAGTTCGGGGTCAAACTTGGGGTAGGGTGCGGCAAGGGAGACAGTTTTTTGAGCGGCTTCGTCGAGAATACTTTGGCCTGATGAACGTAGTACTTTTATATTTAGCACTTCACCTGTGTGCTTAATTTCTACTTGAAGTAGTAGACTGCCTTCAAGCTTTGCTAAACGAGCACTTTTAGGATAGTTGAGATTGCCCACACGTTCTACGCTGTTAACCCAATTGGCTAAATACTTTGCAGGAACGTAGGCTTTAGTTCTAGCGGTTAGTTGCAGTACTTTAGGTAGCTTTGCATATTTTTCAGTTGTTAAATTAAGCTCTGATGCTTGTTGGGCAATTTTTAATTCAAGTTCTTGAAGCTTTTTTTCCAGTTCGCTGGCTCTGTCTTTATCGTCGGGCTTTGGCTTTGAAACGACTTCTCTTTCTGATAGTAACTGAGTGACTATATCGTTTTGAATAGGCGCTTTTTCCTGCTTGAATACTTCGGGCATGATTGGCGCAATGCCAATGTCGGGAGTAATGGTGTTTGCTGTAAATGCTTCGCTTGGGCGGTTTTTATCTTCACTGTTACCGCCACCATCTTGAGATAGCTGCGCTAAGTAGTCAGCTTCGTCAGGATCTTCAGCTGATTGCTTTTGTACTAGTATAACTTCTAATGCAGGAGGCGCTTTGAGCTTGGCTTCGTCAAAGAAATCAAAGTTTAAACCTAAGATAATAACGGCATGAATAATAGCCGCAAAGAAAAGCATCATGCTTAGGCGGTCAATGTCGTTAACTTCGGGCGGCGCTACTGCGGTGTTTGTTGGCTTGTTCACGTTAATAATAGTAATTGTGTTTTTGCAATGTAACTTTGCTGGTTAAATTAGGCAAGTGTTT